>JAVWJF010000196.1:0-4900 GCA_036639195.1 Longicatena sp. | reverse complement strand
AGGACAATACACATGCACAAGTAGTATCATTTTGTAACCATGTATCGTGATCAATACTTTCTACATCTCCATTATATAAATACCATTTTCCATCTTGACTTATACCCACAAGAACTAAATCATAACGTTCTTTATCAATCTTACGAATCAAGCTTCCAGCAGAATGTAAAGATACTGGATATTCACTAGATTTTCCACCAAATATAATCGCTAATTTAATTTTCTTCATTGTCATTCCTCTTCTTTCACAAGTGCATCTACCAATTCGTCTAATTTCATACCACGAGAGCCTTTCACTAGCATCATGCATTCTTTATCCATATATGGTTTTACATACGTATATAAATCTTCTTTGTTTTGGAAGTGTCGAACTTCTACATCTTCTAAATAGTTATTTGCTCCTTGTGCAATATAACGCGCCATATCTCCGATGGTTAGTACTTCCTGTACATGAAATGCTTGTAAATCTTTTCCAAGTGTATAGTGAATGAGATCACTCGTATCACCCAATTCTAACATATCTCCTAAAATAGCAATTTTATAATCATATGCAAATTCTTCCATCGTTTCTAAAGCCGCAATCGCACTTTGTGGATTGGATTTATAGGAATCGTTTAGAATCAAACATTGTTTCACTTTTACAAGTTCATTACGTAACCCAGTCTTTTCAATAGAAGCATATCCTTCTTGAATCTCCTCTACACTTAACCCAAGGCTTTTTGCGGCAATATATGCAGCGGTTGCGTTCATCGCTTGATGTTTCCCTATCATATCCAAATGGAACTTCTCTTTGTTAATAGCGAAATCAAGTCCATCCGCAAGTTGTTTTACATCACTCACGATATAATCATTTTGTTCCCCTTGTCCAAAGGTACGTATCGCAATATGTCCAGGCAACTGTGCATCTCGCACTGCTTGTTGTAAAAGCGTTTGATCTCCATTGTATAAAAAGAGTCCATTTTCTTTTAAACCCTCTGTAATTTCAAGCTTTGCCTTCGCAATGTTCTCCATACTACCTAAGTTTTCAAGATGCGCAGTACCTACATTTGAAATAATCGCAATGTCAGGTTCTACAATATGCGTTAGAAATGACAATTCTTCCAAATTCTCCATGCCCATTTCCACAACACCCACTTCTACATCATCTGAAAAAGACAACAAAGTTAAAGGTACTCCAATTTCATTATTATAGTTTCCTAATGTTTTTTGTGTACGATAATGTTTCGCAAGTACAGAAGAAAGAATATCTTTGGTACTTGTTTTTCCATTGCTTCCAGTTACTCCTACGACTTTCATCGCTAACTGGTTACGATATGCTTTTGCTAAATCCTGTAATGCTTTGGTTGTATCTTCTACTAGTATCACAGGTACTTCTACAGGAGGATTTGGTTCTCTTCTTTCCCATAAAACTGCTTTTGCACCCTGTGCTATTGCTTGCGAAGTATATACATGCCCATTGTTGTTTACTCCACGAATAGGGATATATAAATTTCCTTCTACTACTTTACGAGAATCAATACAAACTCCCATAATTTTATCTTCAATACTTCCATTTTCTATGTAATCTGCATCCAACATCGCAATGATGGAATCAATTGAACGTATAATCATGAATCGTAACTTCCTTTCAACTATTGCATAAACGAATACCATATGCGAAACATACTTGTAAATATATGCGATAACATTATACCATAGCCCATTAAAATCCGTTAAATAAATTCAGATATTTCAGAAATCTTAAGATATTCCTCTGCTTTTTTTCTAACAATCATATAAGTGTACTGTTTCATGTAAGAATATGCTATACTTTTTTTATGAAATATATATTTATTATAAACCCTACCGCAGGTAAAGTAGATCGTTCAAAACAATTAAGTGAAATGATTACTACCGTGTTTAAAAAACACAACTTACAAAATGATTTGATCATCCACATCAGCGAAGCGCTAGGAGAAGCAACTACCTATACCAAAACCATGGCACAGACTTATACAACTCGTCTGCGTTTTTATGCGTGTGGTGGTGATGGAACGTTAACTGAGGTTGTAAATGGTGCTTATGGACACCCGCATTGTGCCGTTGGTGTACTCCCTATTGGAACAGGCAATGATTTTATAAAAACATTTAAGGAATATACGATGGATGATTTTCTAGATATCGAACGTCAAATATTCGCAAGAGAAGAAGTCATCGATTTGATGAGAATAAAAGATATCGTTAGTATCAACCTTATTTCAACGGGTTTGGATAGTGCTATCGCTGAAAATGTAAGCAAATTCAAAAATCTGCCGTTAATCAGTGGACAAGGTGCTTATAACTTATCCCTTGCCTATTGTTTCTTTACTTCTATGGATCATCAATTTTCATATAAAGTAGATGGTGAAGTCTTTCCCAATGATACATATATCTTTGCGGTCATTGCCAATGCGCAATACTATGGTGGTGGATATCATGCCGCACCTCAAGCAGATGTCCAAGATGGCTTATTAGATTTCATATGTGTAAAACGAGTGTCTCGTTTAAAAGTATTAGGACTTATCAAGAAATATAAGAATGGGGAGCATTTAGACTTCCCTGACATCGTAATATTTCGACGTTGTAAAGAAGTTGAACTACTCGCAAACAATGCCTTTACAATGAACATCGATGGAGAAATCGCAACGATGGAAAATCCAAAAATCACCATCGATCAAAAAGCTTTATTATTTCTACTCCCATTGCGTTCATAATATAAATAAAGTTCACAATAGCTTGTAAGGTTGTGAACTTTTATACCCTTTGCTTCATATGAATATGAAAACGATGACTTAAGATTTCTAAGTCATCGCTCTTTATTATAGTTGTTCAAGATATGTTTTTAAGAACGTAAAGGTACGATCAAAACTAGCAAGATCTAATTTCTCATCTGGTGTATGAATATCAAACATAATAGGACCCATTGTCACGATATCCATATCTTCATCCAATGCTTTGAATACCCCACACTCTAATCCACCATGTACCGCAACAAGTTCTAACTCTTTTTCATACAGTTCACGGCATACTTTTTGTAACGTTTCACGCATTGGGGATTCTTTCGTATAACTCCATGCAGGATAACGAGCTTCTCTTTCGCTTTCATATTCGAATGCTTCTCCAAGAATCTCTACTTCATCACCGATCATATCCACAAAAGACTCCAAAGCTCCACGCACAGAACAATTGATAATGATGTGTTCTCCACTTTCAATCACTCCAACATTACTGCTGGCAGTTACCAAATCCTTGATATCCATACTACGTGCACGCATACCATTTGGCAAGGCACACAATAGTTTTACAAGTGCTTCACTTTCTACTGTTGCCATTGCCTCACAAACTTCTTCTTTTTGGAATACGACATGTACACCTTTATCACTGAATTCTAATTCTTTTTTGATTTCTTTTTCAAAGGTACGTACAAGCTTTTCCATGGTTTCATAAGATGCATCACTCACAAATATGGCAACTGCTTCACGAGGAATGGCATTGTCTTTGATTCCTCCATTGATACTATGAATCTGTAATCCACAAGTGGAATCTATTTTATATAAAATACGTGCCAATAATTTATTAGCATTGCCTCTTTCTTTATCAATTTCTCCCCCACTATGTCCACCAAACAAACCCTTTACTTCTAAAGAATATCCTTGTGTACTCACAGGAACCAAGATACGTTCTTTTTTTAATATAACATTTACTCCCCCAGCACTCGTTGTACAAGTAGCACTCTCTCCACCATCATCTAAGTTGATCATCCTCTTTGCGTGAATATCTTCTTTTTTGATTGCCATAGCACCAAATAAACCAACCTCTTCTTGTACGGTAAAGATGCATTCAAGTGCAGGATGTTTCGCCTCTTTATCTTCAAGTATGGCTAACATATAAGCAACACCAGTTCCATCATCCGCGCCTAATGTTGTCCCCTTCGCTTTCAAAAAGCCATCTTCTATCACAAGTTGTAAAGCATCCTTATAAAAATCAAATTCTGTATCTTTATTCTTTTCACATACCATATCCGTATGGGCTTGTAAAATCAGTGCAGGATGATCTTCATATCCTTTTGAAGCATCTTTATAAATAATCACGTTGTTCATCTCATCGTGTTTATAGGCAAGTTGATGTTCCTTTGCGAATGCAACCAAATACTTCGCATACGCACCTTCCTGAAAAGAACCATGTGGGATTCTTGTCATTTCTTCAAAGTATCGCTGATGTGCCAGCGTATGATCCAAAACATTTTTCATAAATAAATAACCTCCATATGAACTTATTTTACCACATTCCCTTATGTTTACTAAGTATTTCGCAAAAGAAAAAGTGGAAACCCACTTTTTCTAAATTAATGATGAAATAAACGAAGGTGCGTAAACGCCATCGCTATATCATATTTATCACATGTCTCAATTACATTGTCATCACGAATGGATCCGCCTGCTTGCGCAATATAACATACTCCACTGCGATGTGCACGTTCGATATTATCTCCAAATGGGAAGAATGCATCAGATCCTAAAGATACATCGGTAAGTGTAGATAACCAAGCCTTCTTTTCTTCTTTTGTAAATACGTCTGGTTTATGCGTAAAGAAATTTTGCCAAGTTCCTTCCGCAAGTACATCTTCATAATCATCCGATATATATACATCAATGGTATTGTCACGATCTGCTCTTCGTATTCCTTCTACAAATGGAAGAGATAATACTTTTTCATGTTGACGTAAATACCAATTATCTGCTTTATTTCCAGCAAGTCTAGTACAGTGTACACGGGATTGTTGACCCGCACCAATGCCTATAGCTTGTCCATCTTTCACATAACAAACGGAATTAGATTGAGTGTATTTTAGCGTAATAAGTGCTATCATTAAATCTCGTTT
>JAVWJF010000195.1:0-4935 GCA_036639195.1 Longicatena sp. | reverse complement strand
ATGAAAGAATTAAGCCTTACAGAAATGTAAGGCTTTTTTTACGCCTGTTTATTATTCCAACTGCATTCGATAAACAGGTTTACAGCAACTCAAGGAGTTATATATGAATGCAAAAATTGAAGTTATAAAAATTGTTGATGTTGAAAAGCATGTTTTATTTCATTATGATGAAATTGGTGTATTCAAACCAGCATTTGTTGCGGACAATGGCTATCGGTATTATTCTATACATCAATACGATACCTTTCTCATCATTAAGAATCTTCAAAAAATGGGAATGTCTTTACAAGAAATACGCAATTATCTAGAAGAAAGAAACCCTTCTTTATTCTTGAACCTACTGGATACAAAAGCTAAAGAAATTGATGATGAAATACGATATCTTCTCAGTATTAAGTCGATGATGAAATGGATGAAAGATTCCACAACCTATGCCTTAACTCATCAATACCAAGAATTTGAACTTGTTGAATTAGAGAAAGAAAATCTCTTGTGTACTGAGAATTTAGAGAATACAAATGATAAAAGCTTTGCGAACTTTATGAAGGACTATATCAATTTTATGAAAGAAAGTTCCATAAGTGTTCAACAAAGTGTAGGAAATATGATAACCATTGATCATTTACGTAAACAGGATTATATTAACTATTCGTATATGTATCAAGTCTTACATGAAGATTATGCAAAACCATCCATGGTTCGTAAAAAAGGTTGGTACTTATGTGGATGGCATAATGGAAGTTATAATGATTTAGACGACACATACAAAGCAATGTTGGAGTATGCAGATAAGCATGATATTTCATTAGGAACTTATGCTTATGAAGAGTATATGGTAGCGGATATCGCAGTAAAAGAGGATAGTGAATATATAACTCGTATTTATATGGAAACAGATAAAGTCTAAGGATCTTATCTGTTTTTTGTTGTTTCGGTGTATTCTTAATGAACTATGTATAAGAGAAGAAAGGATACTCATACTACCTATAGAACGATATAAGGAGGTATGTATATGGATTTTGATTTACATGGAAAGGTCGCGTTGGTAAGTGGATGTTCACAAGGGCTAGGATATGAATGTGTAAAGATATTAGCACAACATGGGGCAGATATCTTTGGTATTAGTATCGGGGATGATAGTAAGTTAAAGCAAGAAGTTGAAGCAATAGGTAGAAGATATCATTCCATGACGATCAGCTTAACCACTCCTGGTGCTATACATTCCTTGATGAAAGAAGTGCTGGGAACTTATCAAAAGATTGATATTTTATTGAATTTTGCAGGCACACTAAAGAAAGAAGATACACTAAAGATTACAAAAATAGAATGGAATTCTGCTATGGATATCAATGTGGGAGCTGCCTTCTTTTTATCGCAAGAAGTCATTAAACAATTCAAAAAGCAACAAACTGGTGGAAAGATAATCAATGCGAGTGGAATACTTCCTTTTGATACAAGTGAGTATTGTGCTTATTATACTAGTAAAGGTGCTTTGGAGGCTATGACGAAGTATCTTGCCTATGAATTTGCTAGTGATCATATTCAAATCAATGCCATTGCATTTGGATTTATGGATACTGGCGCAAGGCTACAAAATGGAGATGGGAATGAAATGGATACCTCTATCTTACAAAGGATACCAACTCACAGATGGGGGTGTGTACAAGATATGGAAGGTTTGATTCTTTTATTAACGTCCTCCAAAGGAGATTACATTACAGGAGCTTGTATTCCTATTGATGGTGGCTATTCTATACACTAAGCAAAAAGAAGTGACTCACTTCTTTTTTTACGCCATCATATACGCGATGATAAAAATACATAAGATTCCTAAGCATAATGCCCCCACTAAAATGCAGAGTGCTATCTTAACTTCTTTTTGTGTAGGTTCCATAATCACCCTCCATCTTGTTATATGTTAAAACTAGAAAATGAACTAGTACATATGCCTATTTCTATACATATTGTTAACTTCCTCTATATTTCTATCCTTACTGTTGATTTTACTGTACAAAACAAGCTTTGCTATATCATAATAAAGAAGAATAGGGGGAATGAATATGAGAAAGGATTTTGGGACTATTCTAAAAGAAGCATTAACAAAGAATAATTACAAGCAAAAAGACATTGCGGAGAAGTTAAATATTTCTCCTCAAACCATGAGCCATTATATTAATAATAAGAGGCTTCCACAACTAGACTGTTTTCTTAGCATGGTAGAATTTCTTGGTTTAAAGGATGTATTTGAGGGTTCTCCACCACTCGATAAAGATCATATGAATGCATTTTTTATTACAGTAATACCAAAGTTAGACGAAGAACAGCAGTACATTCTATTTCTATTGGTGCGATACTTTGATAAAAGCATGCATCAAAAAAAAGGAACTCAAATGAATTCCTAAAACAAAAACAATGTAATATAGACAACGATACATGCAACCAGAGCAACCATAATCAAACTCTTTCCTTTATATGCAAGCAGCAATGCCGCTGCACATCCAACACAACTCGCCAGTATCTGGGAGGGCGAAGTTCCAGCGGATGTAAATATGGCTGGAAATGTCATTGCGCCAAGAACTGCATAGGGTACATAAAACAAAAAAGATTTTATAAATTGGTTATGTATTTCTTTTTGAAAAAAGGTCAAAGGTATCATTCTTATAAGGTAGGTCACACCTGCCATTACGAGAATATATGGAATATAGTTACTCATGATGTACCTCCTCAATTGGAAAGAAATAAGCCCCAAACGCAGAAGCTATTACTGTGCACAAGATAATTACAAATCCTGAACTTATTGGTACCCATGTATGAACTATGGCAAACAAACAACTTAGGAATATGGAAATTATCAGTACTTTTCTTACGGCTGAAAATTTCTTAGCAGGAGGAATGATGATTGCTAGAAACATTCCATAAATCGCAATCCCTAGCGCATTACGAATGGCTAGTGGTAATATGGTGCTTGCGGCTCCTCCAAGAAATGTACCAAATGTCCAACAGAATACAGGAAATGAAATAAGCCCAGCCATGTACCATTTTCCAACGCGTTCATAAGTACTACTAGCAAGAGCAAATATTTCATCCGTGATACCAAAAGAGACAAGTGCACGTTCGTGAGTCTTCATTTTCTTATCGACTTTTTGAGAAAGAGATAAAGACATTAAGGCATAACGTAAATTGATAATAAATTGAGACAATGCCAATTCAAATAAGGATCCTTGTTGAAGAATTAAGGCTAATCCAGAGAATTGTCCAGCGCTTGTCACATTTACCAAAGATATCATTACTGCAACACCAACAGGTATTCCTCCAGAAACAGCTGCCATACCAAATGTAAAAGATACCGAAAGGTATCCTAAACCAATTGGCACTCCATCTTTTATCCCTTGTTTAAAACGATTTTCAATCAATTCCAAAAGCTTCACTCCCCGCTTCTTTAGGCATAATTATACCGTATTGTAAGATATATGAAAAGAAATCCTTCTAACTTGAAGGATTTCCTTATTTATTCAACATGATATCTAAAATGGTTGCGTCCATTTCCTTTAAACCACCACTGACAAGTTTCCCAATGTGCTTTACTGTTTCTTCTACATCTTCAAAAATGATACCTTCTTTGCTAGTAGGTGAAATATCATTCATCGCTAGTGTAGAACATTGAATTGCTGCATTTGTAGCGGTAGCTATTTTCAATGCACAGGTTGTTTTAGCCCCATCACAAATCATTCCAGTCATATCCGCAAGCATATTACTTATGGCATGTTTTATGTTATGTAAATCTCCACCCATCAAATAGGTAATCCCACAACTTGCCCCAGTTGCCCCTGCGATACCAGCCCCACACAAAGGAGATAACCTACCCATGTATTCTTTGATATGGCAAACAATCAAATGACTAATCGCCAATGCTCTAGCTAATTTTTCTGGAGTTTCTTTAAGTTGTTGTGCGAGTGCTATTACAGGCATAGAACAAGCAATCCCTTGATTTCCACTTCCTGCAGTAGTCATAATAGGCATCGTACAACCATCCATTCTCGCATCGGATGCTGCGGCAGTAGCCGCAATGATTTGGTTCGCAACATTAGCACATAAAATATTCTTCCCATTCTCTGTGTTGATTTTATTACCAACTTCTAATCCATATCCACCTTTTAAGCCTTCTTGTGATACCTTTCGGTTCATTTCAGCGCCATCTAAAAGGAATGCTATTTCTTCAAAAGGGATGGTTGTCGCAAACTCATAGATTCCAGAGATTGTGAATAAGGTCCCCTTTTCTTCATCACTATCCTTGCATAATGATACTTCTTTAATGATTTCTTGATCTTTTTTTAAAAGAATTACATTTGTATGTTCACGAGCAATCACGACTTCTACGTTATGATGTACACCGCGCATATGTACTTCTATATATAAATTCTCATCCACAAACTTCTGCTTTGTAGTTATGATCTTTTTATCGATTATCTTTTCTGCTTGTTGTAGTTCTTCTTTTGTGAAATTCGATAGTATTTCTAGTTTCTTATCTGGTTTACAAATCGCAACACCCAAAGCAGCCGCAATATCCAACCCTACCTTGCCAGTTCCAGGTATCCCTACTCCCAATGCATTCTTAATGATATTTGCACTCAAAAAGAGGTCTACATGTTGAACTTCTTCTCCAAGCAAATCAAAAGCTAATGCGGTTGCATATGCCACCGCGATTGGTTCTGTACACCCTTCTGCAGGTATTACTTCTTTTTTAAGTGTTTCTAAATATATACATTTCATATTTTATCCTCTTTTACTATCATTCTAATAAATATAACAAGCATTGTAAACATATTTAGAACTTTATTTATGATTCGTATACTTTTACAATCGAGTAGGAGATAAATAATTATTTTATTTATCGTCCTCTCACACCACCGTACGTACGGTTCCGTATACGGCGGT
>JAVWJF010000194.1:0-4955 GCA_036639195.1 Longicatena sp. | reverse complement strand
TAAAGCAGGATACAATGCACAGATTTCTGTAAGTGATGAATACATAAGTTATGCATGTGTGTTTCAGGATCGAGCAGACCAGAAAACGCTCATGAAGTTTTTAGAACGATATCGAGCATTGTATGCATCATATCCAAAAACGGTTGTGGCAGACGCAGGATATGGAAGTTATGATAATTATTTTTATTGCCTAGAACATAATATACAAGCGTATATCAAATATACAATGTACAGTAAAGAAAAAGAGACAAAGTATCAAAAGAGAAAATACCTCAAAGCAAATTGGGAACAAAACGAATATGGTCAAAGAATATGCCCAGCAGGTCATGTATTCACATACGAAGAAGAACATGAGGATAAACGCTCTAAGTATCCGCGAATTAACCAAAAGCATAGTTGCGGGAAATGTAGTGAATGCGAACTAAAGGACGAATGTACAAAGTCAAAAGGAGATCGGAGTATCACGGTTAATCCAATCCTAGAAGAATTTGAAAAGACAGCAAAAGAAAACCTTGATAGTGAACAAGGGATACAATATCGAGTACAGAGATCGATTCAAACAGAAGGAGCATTTGGAGTTATAAAAGAGAATAATCAATATGACCGATTTCATAGAAGAAACATTAAAAATGTAGAAATGGAGTTTCAATTGGTGTGTATAGGTTTCAATCTTATGAAATATCATAATAAAAAGAATCGTCAAAAACTACAGTCTTAAAGTTTTCCACAATAGAAGTATTTTTCTTATACCCTTTTTTAAGCTTAATGAGCTTATTTTAACCTATATGACTCATATACATGAAAAAAAGAGGTCGTAACCTCCTAGGCATCATCTGAATTTCCAAATGTGTCTATTTCGTTACAGCCTCTTTTTGTCATTCTGTTTTAATTTTGATTTGTTTAAACTAAAAATATTTAAATGTGTATTCTGTAAACGATTATAATTTTTATTCCCCTTTATCCACTTTGTACTATAATATTTGAAATAAATCTCATAAATGAACATATCAATGATGATTATCAATTATGAATCGTAATATAGAACGTCATTACTCCATCATAAATTCCTTGTAGTTTTTTATCCTGAATTGAAGTTGAGAGCTTGAATGTGTCTGACTTTGGATTTCCAACTCCCTTCATATTCAAATTCATCAAAGCTTGATTAGCATTGGTATATCTAGTGCCATCAGATTTTATGATATCAATTGAATACATATCAGCATGTTTATCATTTCGCAAAGAAATAGTTGTATCAGACTTTATTTCAATTACACTAGTTGATAACCACTGTTCATATGGATAACCATCAACTGTTTTAATTTCACCGTGTCCAGTTGCATATCGTCGATCAACATCGTCTTTTAATTCGATTTTTTTAGGTATACTCAATAATATAGAAGGATTTTGAATTGTATCATCAAATTTCCATTTCGCATATAGTGTGAAACTCTTAGTCACATAATCTTTATTTAAATCCCACTGTTTACCACTTCCATCGGATTTTGTATACCAACCTTCAAAAATAAAACCATTCAACGTTGGTTTCTCACTCATCGCCGCCCCAACCACAGTATTGATGATAACTTCAACCATGCTTGTACTACCAGAAATGAATGTTCCTCCGTTCGCATCAAAACTAACAATTTCTTTTTTTAATTCCCACCCTGCATATAAATCAAAATCAGCTTTACCAACTACATCAGTATTGAAATCCCATTTACTAGCTGGATTTGCATCTGGACTTGTATACCAACCTGTAAAATCATAATCTACACGAGTTGGACTTGCAGGCTTAGTGCTCAATAATTCTCCTTCTAACCCTGCACTTGTCCATATCTTTTCTCCAGCTCCATCATTACTATGGTAGGTAACCTTAACTCCTGATGCAAATTTACTTACATTAATGAAGCTTCCACCATCACTATATAATAAATTACCATTTACATCATAATAATTGGAACCAACAATGTATTTATATACAAAACCATATACATCTTTTACAACCTTTTCAACACCATCCACCATAATTTTTCGATTCATTACCTCTGTAGTCGGAAGCTTTATATAGCCTGTTGCCTTATTATATATTGGCATATATTCATTAAGCACATTAGGATTAGCCACATCCAACCCAAGATTACTAAGAACACCCAAAGTTCGATCAAAGTCTATTGAAAAAAGATCTATTTTTATCCCTGGGAATAAAGTATCAATTGGAACAATGTTATCACCATTAATATCGATATACGCAACTCCTTTTACATTATTATCTGATAAAACATTTCCTGAAATATCTCTATAGACCCATTGATAATTTATAGGATCATATACAAGTTCTTTTTCAGTTCCTCTTGTAGCAACATAAATCTCCCCAAAATCTAAATAAAACAGTTGATTGTCTCTTCCAAAAGCAACAGGGCCTAGATATAAAGGATCGCTTTCAGATGTTCCTTCTATTTTTGAAACATCTAATTTTGACAATTTATTATTCGCAAAAGATCGTCCACCTAAATTTCTTAAATTTTTTGGAAGTGTAAGTTTTTCCAACAAATTCCCTTCAAATGCGGCACTATCAATTATAGAAACATTAGTATCAGCTAAGTTTACATTTTTTATTTTGTTATTGGCAAAGGAATTCATTAGAATCCTTTCTAAATTAGCTGGGAGAAGTACGGATTCAAGTTGGTTAGATAAAAATCCATTTACTCCGATAGTTGTTAACTTTTTACATGCTGATAAATCCAAATTTATCAATGAAGAAGAAGAAAACATACCTTCTGATATAGAGGTTAGCTCTGTACACTTAGAAAAGTCTGCTTCCCGTATAGTAGTACGAGAAAACATATACCTGCCGCTAGACACCCAAGAAGTTGGCATGATTAGCTTTTTGAAATTAGAAAACATAAATGCATTTTCACCAATACTGGTAATGCCTTCAGGTATATCAAGCGTTCCATTCCCACCATCTAACTCAACCCCCTGGAATTCTGTTCCTATCGAACTAAATTTTAGATTTTTAGGAAACGTGATACCTTTGCAGTGAAGGCCACCAAAAGATAAAATAGACATACTGCTCAAATTCTCAGGCAATTTTAGGTAGCTATCTCCTAACAAATAGATACCATGTGCACCATATTGATCAATCGTAGTTAATGTATCAGGAAAAATAATTGCATCCATTACTAATCTCTCAGAGTCATAGTTGTTAGCAAATGCGCGATATCCTATTCTCTTTACTTCAACCCCATTGATAGTTGGAGGTATATTAATGACTCCATTATTGAAATTTTCAGCTGGGCTAGAAGGGTTACTTGCCCAATTCACATCCCAATACATAACATTTTTTATTTTTGTTATGGTTCCTGTATTGGAATCAAAATCAAACCAATCCTCAGGTGTATAAGGTACTCCATTAGCATCTAACTTTGCATTTTTAATAGTTTTGATATCCTTATCTTCAAATTTGAATGTAGATACAATTTGTTTTTCTTCAGAAGATATCTTATCTTCACAATTGATTTTGAAAGTCAAATCAATCTCTTCTTTTGTGTTGTATCCTACCACATCCCCCTCTACTACAGTTCCATCAGGCAATTCCATAGAATTTATTTTTACAGCATCATTCTTTGGTTTAACTATGGCAGAAATGAGGTAGTTTTGATTATCCTCATTATATGTACTTTCATAAGTAATATTAATAGGATCCTCTAATGGTGAGGCAGCATTAATTTCGTTATTATTCGAAGAATCTTTTTTTTCTATTTCCTCTGCAACTTCTTCTTTTTCTTTAAGTGTTGTTACATTATAAGAACATTCAAATTCTTGTATTTCATTCGATTGATTTGACTCTAAACTTGTTTCAATATAGCGAACAATGAACTTATTCTCACCATTTATATGCGTTTCATAGGAAGCAAATGAGCCATCTACTATAGTTGCATTTGGCAACGTAATAGAAAGTATTTTAATATTGTCTACAACACCTTTAGCAGAAATATTAATAGTTGATTGTGTAAAAAACTGATCATTAAGCTCAGCAAAAGATACTTGAATTTCATCATTTGATGAAGCAAATGTTCGACCATTTGATTTCATAAGAAAACATGTAGTAACCAAAACCAATACTAACAATATTTTTTTTATTTTGCTTTTATACTGAATTTTCATAATCTATCTTTACCTCCACTAGTGAAAATTTAATCATAGCTTTCATCAACTATGTAAGAACTTTTCTAACAAAGTACATATCAAATACATCTATTGCCTCAAACATGGTATACATGTTTATTTCAATATTTGTACAAAGATGATATTTTTTATCACCTTTGTACAAATAACGAGTGCTCTCGTTATTTGCTCATACCCATAGGAGACAAAATCATTATTTCTTTGAAATAGTGAATGTCAATTTATCTGTATGTGTACCACTTTGTTTTGCTGTTCCTGTCATTTCAGATCTACCTTTGATTGGTGCACTTGCAAGTCCAGCAGCATCCGTGGTTAATGTGCCAACAGTTCCACTGTTAGGTGCAGAAGTACCGAACTTCACGTTATAATCAACTGGATCAACTTTTTTCGCACCATCGAAATATGTCATCTTATAATTACCTTCAGAAGCCACTGTAATATCAATATTTAAATTTGCAGGCAGTGTAGTCGCTCCATTCATTTTTTCCAATGAAACAAATGAATTGATAACCTTTGTTGTATCCGTAAAGTTGAATGCTTTAGGAATACTTACTCCCCATTGAGCAGTTCCACTATCTGGATTTTCTGGATCAGGAATCACCGTCGTGTTCGTATACGTGACATCCGTAGTCCCAGTATTGTCTGTTGCGGCGAATACGTTTGATGTAGCGAATGAAGCCATTGCTGTGAATGCTAAAGCACTCATAAATACTTTGTTAATCTTTTTCATGCATTTGTCCTCCTTAAAAGATTAGTTTGGATGTTTA
>JAVWJF010000193.1:0-4958 GCA_036639195.1 Longicatena sp. | reverse complement strand
CATTGAAATTATTCGATGTTTACCAACCTGAAATTGTAATCACCGATTTAAAAATGCCTGGCATGGATGGTATTGAACTTATCAGTAAAATAAAAGAAAAGAATAAAAACACCCAGATTATTGCGTTGAGTAATTATTCAGATTTTGAATATGTAAGAGACGCTATGAAAGCTGGAGCTTTTGACTATCTACTAAAGGTAACGTTAGAGAAAGCGGAATTAGAGGCAATCATTTCCCAAGTAAAAGAGAGTTGTGTCATCACATCCGCAAATCATGATGAAGAAAGCGAAAAAGCAATTAAAGCATTACAACAATGCTTGGTCTTAACGAAGAATGAACATGTACTAAATGAAGAAGAATATGAAAAAGCGCTATCTTTATCCTATTATAAAAATTATGAACAACATTACCAGATTGCATATTTTAGAATTGATAACATTAACCATTTATATAACGATAAAATCAAAGATCACGTACTCTTAAAGAATAATATACGAGATTTGATTAGGGAGTCTATACCAGTCCCTATTGAACACACGGTTTTATTTATTAGTAATCACTCTGGATTGATATTGTTCAATACAGCAGAGAAGCTAAGGGTGTTGAATATTTGTACTAGTATCATGCGTAATATCAATCAATATCTAGATATGCACTTATCAATTACCTTATCGGATGTATTACATTCTTTTGGGGAGTTCTATGATTCCTATCGTTCTTTATTAAGTGCACATGAGCGTCGTTTCTATGAGGGAGATGGATCGTTGATTCAAATGGAAGAAGAACAGCCTTTCCAAGAACTTAACATCAATGATATACACTATCACCTAGATATATTAGAAGCCATGAATATTAAAGACTTTGATAAGTTAAGTGCGTTACAAGATGAAGCACTTGCCTATATGCGTGAACATATGATTGAACCGCATAGGGTTTTAGAATACTTTATCTTTATTCTAAATAATATCGAAGGTAATGAAATTTCAAAAGGGAAAAAGCACGCGATTCAATTTGATAAACTCGCAACTTCCATACGTTTATGTGAAACCATTGATAAATTGGATGAGGAACTAGAAGAATCTTTCCAAGAGATAGAAACTTGGATTAAGGATAGTAGTGCCAATAAATATCGTCAAGAAATACTTGATATCATCGATTATATTGAACAAAATCTAGACAAACGTCTTACCTTAAAGATGATAGCGGATGATTTTGAAATGAGTGAGAGTTCTTTGAGTAGAACCTTCAAGAATGAAACAGGAAAGAATTTGAACTATTATATCAATGAAATGAAGATGAAAAAAGCAATGGATATTTTAACCAATGAACCTGGTATGATTAAGGATGTGGCCGCATCTGTTGGAATGGATGACCAACTTTACTTCAACAAAGTGTTTAAAAAGTTTTACCAAGTATCTCCTAGTGAAATACGAAAAAAGAGAAAGAGCGATCAGGATGAATAAGGCGTATCACGTCTTCATACAATGGGGTATGAGGGCGTGATTTCTTTGAAATTGTTGATGAAGTTGGTTGGCGTTATATTGGTTGTATTATTGGCGTTTATGCTTTGGGTACATAATGATTCTGAACACTTTGTAGAGTGGAAGAATTTTTTTAGCACGAATAAAGAAGATACTTCGGGTATTGTTTCTGTTACGAGACAAGATGGAACAATTGTGAAACTACCGTTGGAAACTTATTTAGAAGGTGTTATTGGTTCCGAAATGCCAGCCTCTTATAATGTAGAGGCATTAAAGGCACAGTGCATTGCTGCACGAACCTTTGTTATGCAAAGGGGTATGCAGGTAGATGACACTACAAGAACACAGGTATATCACGATGAAGCACAACAACGTCAAATATGGGGAGATAGTTATTCCATGTATCATGAAAAAATTCAGAAGGCACTTGAGGATACAAAAGGGCAAGTTTTAACGTATGATGGAAAACTTATATCCGCGGTATTCTTTAGTAGTTCTTGTGGGAAGACAGCGAATTCAGAAGAATACTGGAATAGTGAAACACCTTATTTACGCAGTGTAGATAGTTCGTGGGATAAAGGTATGCCAGGGTATGAAAAAACAGTGAGTTTTACTGTGGATGAGTTTCGTAGTTTGTTAGGGTTTCAAAAGGCAGTGAGTGAGATAAGTGAACCTGAGTATTACAGTAGTGGGTATGTAAAATCCATTACAATTGATCGCATTACATTTACCGGACGTGAGGTTCGTGAGAAGTTGAATTTACGTTCTTCTAGTTTTTCCATAAAGAAACAAGATACTTCTTATGTGATTACAACGAAGGGATATGGACATGGCTTGGGGATGTCGCAAGAAGGTGCACAAGCAATGGCGGAACAAGGAAAGAGCTATGAAGAAATACTGACGCATTACTATTCTGGTGTAAAGATTGAGAAAAAGGATGTATAAAGCAAAAAAGCAAGGGCATAATCATCATTAGAGGTGATGAAATGTATAGCTATACAAAACCAAAAAAGGTTTTCAAGCGTAGACTCATGGTATCGTTGGCTTGTTTATTAGCAGTGAGTGTTTCTTATTTATCGTATGAGTATTATCAACAGACTCGTTCAAAGGATACTGCGGTCTTTAAGGAACAAGATGTACCCGTGCTTTCCTTGCCAGATACGGCACAACAAAAGGCAATCAAACCTTTTACAGTAGAAGCACAAACAGCACTTGAATATTTCGATGGATCAGAATCTAAAGTGGAAACGATGACAAAATTTGAAGGCGTATATCGAGGGAATCAAGGAATTGATTACACCTTTCAAGATCAAGCATTCGATGTTGTGGCATGTCTTGATGGGACGGTAAGTGAAGTGAAGGAAGATGCAGTCTTTGGCAAAAGTGTGACGATTGTCAATCAGGACCTTTCCATAACGTATCAAAGTCTTAGTGACATTGCTGTGAAGAATGGAGATCGTGTTCACCAATCGGATGTAATCGCAAAAGCAGGAAAAAATATCTACAATAAGGACCTTGGAAACCATCTACATATCGTAGTTGAGAAAAACGGAAAAATTATGGATCCTAAGTTGATGTACGATAAGAGTCCAAACGAGCTAAAATAGTGCCTATTGGTACTATTTTATTGTTTTTTTACGATATGTTTTCGCTTACAAATTTGTAAAACTTACGTTACCGTAAGAAACCCATATTTACACTTTTACAATTAAAAAATTGTGTTATAATGGTAATGCTTGAAGAATGGAGGAATTTGAAATGTTTTCAAAAGAAGTTGGAATAGATTTAGGAACCGCCAACCTGTTAATGTACGTTAAAGGCGAAGGTATTGTTATCGACGAACCTAGTGTCGTGTCCATAGATGCAGAAACAAAAAAATGTCTTGCTGCTGGTCAGGACGCCAAAGATATGTTAGGAAGAACTCCAGGAAGGGTGCTTGCCATCCGTCCATTGAAAGATGGTGTTATTGCAGATTTCGAAGTTACAGAAATCATGTTAAACTTCTTCTTCAAAAAATTGGCAATCAAAGGGATGTTCAAACGTCCTACAATCTTAATTTGTTGCCCAAGTAATATTACAAGTGTAGAAAGAAATGCCATCCGTGATGCTGCATATCGCGCCGGGGCTAAAAAAGTATATATCGAGGAAGAACCAAAAGTTGCGGCTGTAGGTGCTGGTCTTGATATTGGAAAACCTAGTGGATGTATGGTATTAGATATAGGGGGAGGAACTACAGATGTAGCGGTTATCTCTCTTGGTGAAATTGTATCAAGTACATCTTTAAAAGTTGCGGGAGATACATTCGATCGTGACATCATCAAATTTGTTAAAGAAGATAAAAAACTGTTGATCGGTGATCGTACAGCAGAAGATATTAAAAAACAAATCGGTACTGCTTGGAAAGGCAGTGAAACAGATACAATGGAAGTTAGTGGACGTGACTTAGTGAGTGGACTACCTACTACCATTACCTTGAATTCTTCAGAAATTCAAGCGAGTATGGCAGAGAGTCTTCAGGATGTTGTTCGTGCATGTAAAACTGTATTGGAACAAACTCCACCAGAACTTGCTAGTGATATTGTCACAAGAGGTATTGTATTAACTGGTGGTGGTGCTCTTCTTAAGGGTATTGATGACTTATTACGTCATGAATTACATATCCCAGTCTATGTGGCAGAGAATGCTCTTCGTTGCGTAGCAGAAGGAACAGGAATTCTATTAGAGAATTTACATTTAGTACAATAAGAATTTATTAAATAAGCGGGGTGATCTCCTTGGAATGGCTAACTTATATCATAGTTCCTTTGGCTCTTTCAGCGGTGATTACACCGCTTTTAAAACGTATGGCGGTATCCATGGAACTATATGCAAAAAAGAATGATCGTACCATACATAGTGGCAATATCGCTCGTATCGGAGGGGTTGCTATTTATGTAGCTTTTATAGTGTGTATGGCAATGTTTATGAAGACCGATGCGACTATCAATGGAATTTTGGTTGGTGGCTCTATTATGTTTATTGGTGGTTTGATTGATGATATGGTAGAACTAAAGCCGTATTATAAACTAGGCTTTCAAATAATAGCCGCAATCGTTTTGATTTGGGTTGGAGGTGTCGCACTCGATGTGATTCGACTTCCCTTTGGAATTACCATTGATATACCCATCATATCTATCCTAGTAACACTCGTTTGGATCATTGGGATTACCAATGCGGTGAATTTAATCGATGGATTGGATGGGCTTGCGGGAGGAACATCTGCGATTATCTTAATTGTAATTGCTTGTATATCGGTATTAGAAGGTAGATTAGACCTTCAAAATATGAGTTTGATATTAGCTGGATCAATTTTTGGGTTTCTTTTCTTCAATACGTATCCTGCAAGTATCTTTATGGGAGATTGTGGTTCCTTATTTCTAGGATTTATTGTATCCGCAATATCACTATTAGGATTCAAAAGTTCTTCTATTATGACAT
>JAVWJF010000192.1:0-4977 GCA_036639195.1 Longicatena sp. | reverse complement strand
TATCTGAAATCTGTTGGATCTTTAATAATTTTGCTGGAATAGAAGTGTTAATTTCTTTGTTTAATTGGTATAAGAGTAAACCATCTAATGCCATTTTCTCACCTCAATGTTCCTATTATAACACACTTGTTTTTAGAAACATGAAAAAGTTGTTTGACAACCCATATTTTCACTAGTAAAATAAATATAATAGAAAAGAGAGGTGTTCTTATGAAAAAAGGTTTATTGATCATTATCAGTGGTCCTAGTGGAGTTGGCAAGGGAACTGTAAGAGAGTATTTTATCAAAGATGAATCATTAAAATTGGCATATTCTATTTCCATGACCACAAGATCACCTCGCGCAGGAGAAAGAGATGGGGTAGATTACATCTTTACTACAAAAGAGAAGTTTGAAGATGCAATCACGAAAGGTGAATTATTGGAATGGGCTGAGTTTGTTGGGAACTATTATGGTACGCCAATGTCCCAGGTAGAAAAACTACGCAATGAAGGAAAGAATGTCTTGTTAGAGATTGAAGTACAAGGAGCTACTCAGGTACGTGAAAAATGTCCTGAAGCAGTGAGTATCTTTATCATTCCACCAAGCATGGAAGAACTTGAAAGTAGAATTCGTGGAAGAAGAAGTGAACCTGAAGAAGTTGTTCAACAACGTTTAGCAAAAGCGGACAAAGAAATGAAAATGATGAACAATTATAAATATATCGTTTGTAACGATGATCCACAACTTGCGGCAGATTTGATCAGTTCTATTATCAAGCGTCATATGGAAACGGATGAAGCTGTATAAAAAAGAATAGGAAATATATAATCACTTTGAGTACATAACGAATTTGTTATGTATAAAGAAGTGATTTTTTCTTTTAGTAAGAAAAAAGGATGCTTATCATAAGATAAGTCATCCTCCTTTTCATTATGTTTGATAAAGGGTTTATACAATCCCTTGATCGATCATAGAATCCGCAACTTTAATGAATCCTGCAATATTAGCACCAGCCATATAGTTATCTGGCATACCATATTCCTTCGCAGTTTCATCTACGGTCTTAAAGATATTTTCCATGATATCTTTTAATTTCGCATCTACTTCTTCAAATGTCCAAGCTAAACGTAAAGAGTTTTGAGACATTTCAAGTCCAGAAGTCGCAACACCACCTGCATTGCTAGCTTTACCTGGAGCATATAAGATGTTATTTGCTTGTAACACTTCGATTGCTTCTGGAGTTGTAGGCATGTTTGCACCTTCACAAACAGCGATTACCCCATTCTTCACAAGTGTTTTTGCATCTTCTCCACTCAATTCATTTTGTGTAGCACAAGGAAGGGCAATGTCACAAGGAGTATTCCAAATGCTTTTTGCTGGATGGAATTGGGAACCTGGAACTTGTTCACAGTATTCATTGATACGTCCTCGTTTTACTTCCTTGATTTCTTTCATTACATCAAGGTTAATTCCGTTTTCATCTACGATATATCCACTAGAATCACTCATTGCAATTACTTTACCACCCAATTGCATAGTTTTTTCAGCAGCGTAGATCGCAACGTTTCCACTACCACTAATAACAACTTTCTTTCCTTCGAAAGAAGTTTGTTTGCTCTTCAACATAGCATTTGTGAAATAACATAGTCCATAACCAGTAGCTTGTGTTCTAGCTAAAGAACCACCCCAGTTTAATCCTTTACCAGTTAATACACCAGTAAATTCATTACGGATACGTTTGTATTGACCAAACATATATCCAATTTCACGTCCACCTACACCAATATCACCTGCTGGCACATCGGTATTAGGTCCAATATATTTGCATAACTCTGTCATGAAACTCTGACAGAATCTCATTACTTCAGCATCACTCTTACCTTTAGGGTCGAAATCACTACCACCTTTTCCGCCTCCCATGGCAAGACCAGTTAATGAATTTTTAAATGTTTGTTCAAAACCTAAGAATTTAATAATACTGATAGTGACACTTGGATGAAAACGAAGACCACCTTTATATGGTCCAATCGCTGAGTTGAATTCCACACGATATCCGCGATTCACCTGCAATTTTCCATTGTCATCTACCCAGGGTACACGGAAGATAATTTGGCGTTCTGGTTCAACAATTCTTTCAAACACACCTTTTTCGATATATTCTGGATGCTTTTCTGCCACTTTCTCTAGGGAAAGCATAACTTCATCAACGGCCTGGATGAACTCTTTGTCATTCGGGTTGCGTTTTACGACAGCTTCTTTAACATAATCTAATTTAGCCATATAATTTTCCTCCTATTAGCCATATATATTATAAACGCAATTATTCAAAATGAAAACAAAAAAATCAATTTTTTTCATATTTTATGAAAATGTTATGAAAACAAATGTAAGAACAATCATTTTCATATTCATATATATGCCTCTTCTAGAGAAAAAGAACGATTTCTTATCGTACTTTTGCGACGATGTTTTTCTTCGCGTATCTATAAAATATGGATAGGTGATCGTATGATGTTAAATGAAATAAAGCCACAACAGAAAGTTCGTGTTTGTTATGTACATTTGGAAGAAGACAAAAGAAAGCGAATGTACTATTTAGGAATATATCCAGGTTGTGTAATAGAAAAGATACAAAGTGCTCCTTTTCATGATCCAGTTCTCTATCGTGTGAATCATATCTACATTGTCTTGCGTAATGAGGACACTCATAAGATACAAGTGGAGGAAATCGTATGAAGTATACAGTTGCATTTGTTGGTAATCCAAATGTAGGGAAGAGCGCTTGGATCAATGCATTATCCAATGCGGATTTTAAAGTAGGGAATTGGCCAGGCGTAACCGTGGAAAAAAAAGAAGCACTAGTTACTTGGGAAGGGAATGAATATCACCTCATAGATTTACCTGGTACGCATAGTCTAGAAGAAAGTGCGAATGAGGAAGATATTACATCATCTTTCTTACGTAATGAAAAAATAGATTTGATTGTGAACATTTTAGATGCGACAAGTCTTTCTAGCAATCTTTTGCTATCGCTGTTTTTAAGGGAATTGCAAATCCCTATGCTTATGATCTTTAATTTTATGGATGAAGTAGAAAAGTTCCATATTGCATTAGATATTCAAAAACTATCACGTCGTTTACAAATTGAAATACTTCCCTATAGTGCTTTTGATAAAGCTGCGTATACCATTGTGAAAAATGCCATTATTCGCAATGTACAAAAGGAAGTGTTTTATCACCCTTTACTAGCAGAAGAAGATGAAACAATCTATGTACAAGTATACAATTATATAGAACAACACATCCCCTTATATACCCAAGTAGATAAATCCCAACTCCATCATTTGACGTGGAACTATTTACAAGATAATAAAACTTATACAAGACAACTTAGCAGCTGGCATATGAATATGGAACACTTGTCGAAACTTAAATCTGATCTTACATCTGAGCGTATTGCACTACATCGGTATCATACCATTGATTCCCTAATGGCTTATGTGGATATGAATCCTGATGCTCGTTATAAAATGACCCGTAGACTAGACCAGATATTATTGCATCGTTTCTTTGGTCTTCCTTTTTTCTTTCTTATCTTTTCTGTTGTCTTATACGTTGTGTTTAAAATGAGTGCACCGTTTAATGATATGATTGACTACGTAATAAATGATGTAGGATTTCGTTATGTAAGTTTTGCTTTGAAGTGGGCTCCTGAAGTGTTTCAGCATCTTATGGTAGATGGGGTATTGGCAGGAGTTGGGGGTGTTCTTGTATTTGTGCCTGTGATGGCTCTTTTATATTTTATGATGTCAGTGTTAGAAGAAAGTGGATATATGGCACGTATTTCTTTTTTGTTAGATCGATTGATGCGAACCTTTCATTTGAGTGGTAAAAGTTTTGTGGCATTATTGTTGGGTTTTGGATGTAATGTACCTGCTATTTATGCAACAAGAACCTTAGATAATCAAAAACAAAAAAGATTAACCGCCATCTTAATCCCTTTTATGTCTTGTGGAGCACGTTTGCCTGTCTATGTATTATTTGCCTCTGCATTCTTCGCAAATCAAGCAGGGCTTATGATATTGAGCGTATATGGGATTGGTATCTTTATGGCATTGTTGTTTGCGTTGTTATTTTCAAAAACGACCTTTATGAAAGATGATGCAATGTATGTACAAGAATTACCTCCGTATCGTATGCCTTCCTTGAAAGTAGTATTTCATAAAGTAAGAGAAGAAGTAAAAGCCTATATACATAAGGCAACAGGCATTGTATTATGGGCAATGATTGTACTATGGGGACTTACGTATTTTCCAACAGGGAATATCAATGAAAGTTATATTGCGCAAGCGAGTAAATTTGTACAACCTATTTTTGAACCACTCGGATTTGGAACTCGATGGGAAAGTGTTGCTTCTTTACCAGGGGGAATTATCGCAAAAGAAACGATTGTAGGCTATTTTGAACAAGTGCTAAATCATACAGATGAAAAATCCACAAAGATTGAGCCTATACAAGATCTACAAGATATCGTTCATCATAGTGTAGATGCACTTAAAGAAAGTACCTTACCTTTCCTTGTGGAAGAAGAGAAAAAAGAAACACAACCAAAGATATATCAATCACTGTGGAGTGATCCCTTAGCAAAGCTTAGAGCCTTTAGTTTTATGGTGTATGTCTTATTAAGTATTCCTTGTGTAATGACGTTACAAGCGCTCTATCATGAGTATGGATGGAAGCTGATGTGTCTATCGATTATCACGATGATTCTTTTACCATACATTACCTCATTTGTTATCTTCCAACTATTTTCTTTAGTACTAGTATGATATAATGCTAGCATATTAGAAATGGGAGGAACAATCGGGATATGAAATTATTATTTAAACAAAGAGTGTTTAGTTGGCTGGACAGTTATGATATTTATAATGAACATGATGAGGTTATGTTCATAGTAAAAGGTAAATTAGCATGGGGACATAAACTGCTTATTTA
>JAVWJF010000191.1:0-5000 GCA_036639195.1 Longicatena sp. | reverse complement strand
CGTAAAGATAACAGCACTACCAATACAGTTCATTAAATAAATAGGGGTACGTACAATTAACTTCAATTCTTTCATCGTATAGGTTAAAATACGATTTTTTTGTTTGTTCAACTTGTTCATATCGTTCACACTCAGTTTTTTACGACTTGAACTTGTTTCACTAAATCCGATCAATCCTTTGAAGTATAATGTTTTTCCTAAGAATAAGCACACGGCTAAAGAGGCAATGGTAATACCTATGAAAATGAGCATTTGTAATATGTCATTTTGAATGATAGCACGTGCTGCGAAAGGTACTCCTGGGAATAAATATGCAAACATACTAATCAAAGAATTGTTTCCTTGCATCATGGTGGTTAATATAGCTTGTGCATCTGTAGAACTTGATATATTGTTCATAGAGAAGCTAAATCCTAACCCTACCGCAACAGATAAAATTCCTGCAATTAAATTAAAGCGATCGCGATTTTTGAAGAATGGCACGAAGCGCATAATCAACATCGATATAATGGAACAGATTACCAATGGGTACATCGGCAATAGGATAAAGATGATGAGCGCAAAGAATACAAATAAGATATGAAATGGAAAACATGTTAAGTATGCCACAAACGCTGGTAGAAGAACTAAGAACGTAAAGGCATATTCATACACAAGACATACAATAAACTTACTCCCCATAATCGCTTCTGGTTTAATTGGAAGTGAGAGTAGGGTTTCTCCATCTTTACTAAAGTAGAATACACTTGGTATTAAGAAAATGGAGAAGAAGAAGGTAATAAAGGATGCGACATGAAAGGCAAGTGCTAATACAGTACCCGCTTGATCCATCAACGCAAAGGATTCAAAGGCTCCTTTGAACATTGCGAAGAAAACGAAAGATAAAGGAATTAAGGAAACACCTAGAATTCCCATGAGAATCACGGTTGTACTTTTCTTGCTAGAACCATCACTTATCATGCCCATCGTATTCTTTAAGGTGACACGTGTCAGTGATAGGAATTTACGCATTGTTTACAACCTCCAAGAATACGTCTTCTAAGGAATCGCATGTTGGATGTGCTGCCTTTAAAGCTTCTAAGGTACCAAAGTATAGGATGGTTCCTTTGTTGATGATAACGACTTTATCACAAAGCTTTTCTGCAACTTCTAATACATGGGTAGAGAAGAAGACTGTGTTTCCTTTGTTTGCATGTTCTTTCATCATTTCTTTTAGTTTGAATGCAGATTGTGGATCTAATCCAGTCATTGGTTCATCTAGAATCCATACATTAGGATCACTCATCAATACACCCATAATCACAATCTTTTGACGCATCCCATGAGAATAGGAAAGAATTTTATCATTTAAGGCTTCTTTCATCTCAAAGGTTTCAGATAAAGATTCAATGCGTGTTTTACGAAGGGCACTATCTACTTCATAGATATCTGCCATGAAGTTCAAATATTCAATTCCTTTTAAACGTAGGAAGATATCTGCGTTATCAGGCACAATACCAAATTCTTTCTTTGCTTCCATTGGCTCTTTTACGATGTCTTTTCCATTGATTAAGATTTGTCCTTCATCTGGATTTAAAATGCCAGTAATCATTTTAATCGTTGTTGTTTTACCAGCTCCATTTGGCCCAATGAATCCAATAATTTCTCCTGTAGGGATATGCATAGAAATGTTATCTACTGCTTTATGTTTCCCTCCATAAATCTTTGTCACATTTTTAATTTCAATCATAAGTTTTTCCTTTCTCAATCGTTACTTTTCTAAGTTTTTAAAACATACATAAGAATATATTGTAGGGATAAGCGCTTGAATGAGCGCAATTCCTACAATGAAGAATATCATGGCTTCATCACTTACCAACAATCCTAAAAAGGTAAGAAAGCCTCCCACTACCCATATTTTACCTGCAAAGCGATGTGTTTTATACCAAACATCTTCGTTTGCGATGGTCCAAGGGGTACGTATTCCTATAAAATAATTTGCTTTGATCTTTGGCATGGCATTTCCTAGGACAATAAAGACAATCCCCATCATCGTAATCATAATCATATTGATGTTTAATGTTCCAGGGGATAAAGCCTCTGATATCACTGTAATCAATATAATAAACATGATCATATTGATGATAAATAAAATCATCCAAAAGGTCTTGATGAAGCGATCATAATTCGTTCTCTTTGGATCTATTTTTTTGAATAAAATGGAACTTGCTGTAATTAACAATGCAAGTATAGGAAATAAGAAGATTTCAAAACTACTTCCATAACGATCAATTTCTCCTGATGCATTAAAATGCATTGGAATTTTATCTGGTAAAAGGAAGAATGCAATTCCTGTTATTACCAGCATTGAAATACATAAAACAATGGTAGCCTTTTTCATAGCCTTAATCTCCTTTTAGTGCAGTGATCCAAACAAGGATCTCATCGATGACACTTGTGTTTAATTCATAGTAAATATATTTTCCAACTTTTTCATCACAGATCAAATCAGCATTCTTCAAGACAGATAGGTGATGCGATATCGTCGCATTGGTACTTGAAAAATGAGAGACAATATCTCCGGCAGAAAGTTTGCCATGTTTTAAGAGTGTGATGATTTCTCGACGTGTTGGATCGCCTAACGCTTTGAACGTATCTTGAAACCCCATGACATCATCCTTTCCGACATTTAGATAATCATCTAAATATAATATACCCCTGTGGATACCCTATGTCAATAGATATTGTGTGAATAATATCATGGAAAAAATAGAGCGTTTGTGGTACTATAAATGCACACCAAGGAGGATCTTATGGAAAAGAAAAAAAGAAAGAAGTTATTCTATAATATACTACTTGTAATAGCTGGGGGTGTATTCCTATATTCGGCATTTAATCTTGGGGTGATCTTTTATCAGTATTACCAACAAGATAGTGAAAATGAACGAATGGAAGAAGTCGCAAAAGTACCAAAGAACCCAGAAAAGGAAAAGTTTAGCGTGGATTGGGAAAATCTACAAAAGATAAATCCCGACATTATAGGATGGATTTTAATACCTGATACCAATATTTCTTATGCGATGGTACAGGGAAGTGATAATGATTATTATCTAACGCATACTGCAGAGAAAACGCCGTTGTATTCAGGGGCTATATTTATGGATGCGGGTGCGAATAAAGAGTTTAGCGATCGTAATACGATTATATATGGACATAATGTATTGCATGGGACGATGTTTGCACAATTGGAGAAATTCAAAGAGAAAGAGTTCTTTGATGCGCATCCTTATGTGTATATCTTTACACCTACCAAGAATTATCGAAGTGAAGTCTTAAGTATGTATACAACAAAAGATTCTTCTAGTACGTATACAACCCAGTTTGCAAGTGAGGAAGACTTTTCATCTTATATTGATACAATAAAAGGGCAAAGTGATCATGCGAGTGCATTTGTTGCACAAGCAGGTGATAACATCATTACCTTAAGTACTTGTAGTTATGAAGATAGTGGGAAGTTAAGCGATTTACGTTATGTATTACAAGCAAAGCTTGTTGAGTGGAGCGGAGATTACATGGTAAATAAAGAATAGGAGAGTAGCTAATGAAATCAAATTATCAATCAAGGATCATTGGATTTTTATTTGTAGTAGGTGGAGTTTTGTTTTTAGGAGACCAATTGGGGTATTGGGAGTTTTCTGTTTTCTTCCCTGGTTGGTGGACCATATTTCTTATTCTTCCAGCAATCTTTAGTATGGTAGAATCTGGTGTGCAAATGGGGAATGGCGTGTTATTGTTGGTGGGGTGTGGCTTGTTGATACAAGCCAATGGATGGCTAGGAATCCGTCTTAGTTTTGGAATGATTGTAGCCCTTATCTTTATCTTATTGGGTGTTCGTATGGTATTTGGAAGACATGGACATCGAGAAAGAAGCAATCACAGTAAACATATGGAAACTAAGAATGTAAAAAACATACATTCGAATGTAATTTGTGGAAGTCGTAGTTTTCGTGCAGCGGGTGTGATCAATTCCTTAGATGTACAATGTATGATGGGGACATCATGGATTGATTTAAGTGAAGCGGATGTTCGCAATATGGAGTTTGTAAATTTGAACTGTGTGATGGGAACCATTGATTTAATTGTTCCTAGCGATATGAATTATGTGGTAAAGAAAGACAATGTACTGGGTTCATGTGAGATTCAAGATGAACCAATAGGAAGATACGATTTATATGTAGATATATCGTGTGTATTAGGACAGGTCAATTTGCGTAAGAAAAAAGTAGAAAATGTAAAAGAAGGGGAATTCAAAGAGAAGCGTTGATCGCTTCTTTTTTTTGTTCTTGTGAATAGAGTTTACACATACAATACAGTGAGGTGAGTTGCTTGTTTACAAAGAAATGCAGAATGCTAAGCATTCTTATTTGTTTGCTGGTGATCCTTGGCATAATCATGGTTGGAAGCAGTTCACGTGTATGGGCAGCCGCAAAATTTGATGATAGTAGATATTTTATGAGTAGACAAGCAATCTTTGCGTTGATTGGTTTGTTTGTGATGTTTGTGGCGAGTAAGGTATCACTCTTAAAGATACGAAAACATTGTAAGTTGATTTTTATTCTATGTGTGGTTGCGTTGATTCTGGTGTTGATTCCGGGGTTGGGCGTTGCACGAAATGGGAGTCGTAGTTGGTTTGGCTTTGGTTCTTTTTTAGTACAGCCTTCTGAATTTTTTAAGATTGCGATCATTATGTATGTTTCGGATTATCTTGCAAAACGATATCGTGTGAAAAGTTTTCGAAAAGATTTGTTATTTCCAGCATTTTTGGTAATGATAGGGTTTGGTCTTATTTTGTTACAGCCTGATTTTGGTAGTGGGCTTGTAATGGTGTGTTCGATTGTGGTCATTGTGTTGGCGGCGGATTCTCCGATTTCTTATTTTGTACGAGTGGGAATGCTGGGACTAGCTGGTCTTGGGGGATTGATTATTTCAGCGCCATATCGATTGGCTCGTATTACATCTTT
>JAVWJF010000190.1:0-5051 GCA_036639195.1 Longicatena sp. | reverse complement strand
TGGAATAAAAATTGCAAAAGAATTAAGACAACAAGGCATACATACAGAGCTTAACCATGGTAATAGGTCTGTAAAAGCTCAATTTAAATATGCAAACAAACTTAATTGTAATTATGTCATTACTATTGGTGAGGATGAGTTAAAATCATCTATTTTAAAATCTGTTGAATATTTGTTAAATGAGATATTTCATAACGCTTCATCAAAAAAAATCGTTTTTAATTATAAGGGGAATATGTATAAATACAATATTTCAGATGTATATGTGGTAGCGTTTAAAGGGAATTATGTTTATATTACAATCGAAAATAAAACGTTCAAGATTAGGTCGGATTTGCAGAAATATCACTTTGAAAAAAAACTATTAAACTTTCTTTTTGTAGATCATGGAACGATTATAAATGGAGATAAAGTTCAGCACATCAACACGCAAGATCAATTCATCATTCTAGATAATGAAAAGCGAATAGAGTGTAGCAAGCAAGGGGTTAAAAACATAAAAAAGTATATTTATAGCAATTATAATGACAAATATAAATAGAAAGTTACCTACATAATTGATATTTCATATAACGTATGATATATACAGATTATAAGGAAGAGGGAGGGATTACTATGCTGTTGCACTATGAAGAATATGGTGAGCTTGATTTGGAGATAAAGCAATATCATTTTTATTGAAAATTAAGAACTAAAAAGATATTATGAAAAGTAGTGTATTTTACACGAGAAAGAAGAAAACTATAATGAAATATCTTAAGAGAGTCACATTAGGCGCCTTTTGTACATGTTTATCTTGCTCCTTTGCATTATCGATAGTACGTGCTGAAGAGAATTCTTCGGGAGATGAATCTCAAATCGAATATGTAACAGATGAAAATGGCAATAAAATTTTAGATTCAATAAAGGATGTAAGAGAACCCGAAGTTATTTCTAGAGACGACCCAAAATATCAATATGGTTTAAAATTACAAGAGGAACAAAAAAAGAAAAGCGCAAGTCCTTTTGTGGTATATAGAACAGTGACGCATCAGACACAAAAAAACCGTTTTTATTGCGGGCCTGCCTCAGCTTCAATGATTTTAGGGTATCTTGGATATAATTATAGTCAAGATGCTTTAGCTGGACGTAGTGATCGGCCAACCATGTTAGAAACAAATTTTTATGAGGGTACACCAGCTGGGCAAAGTGTAGCGAGTGCATTGAATTCTGTTTTAAGCGGAAGTAGATTTAAATTTTATTGGGTATGGCACAACTATACTGATGTATCAGGCTTCAAAAACAATGCAATGACTGCATTAGGTTATGGTAATCCAATTATGGCGAATACAGTTGAATCTCCCGGGGATGTATACTTACAGGGTCATAATACGGGAGCTGATTTGTATCATTTTGGAGTTGTTGATGGTATGAATGATGTAGCTGGAATAGTACGCTATATTGATCCAGCTTATGGATACTTTAATGGATTTGTAAAATCACAAACAGTTTCCTATGACAATATGAGCAAAGCTCTTGGTGGTCGAGGATATGCATGGTAAAGAAAATATTGATGATTTCTTTCATAATGATTTTGTCAGGTTGTAGTATTCAACATGATTCAGTTAAAGAGAAGGAAACACAACTCCTACAGTTAAATCAAAAGGACGTTGAAAGGCTTGAATTTAAACAAACAAACAAGATGGATACAGTATTAGAGTCATCAGTTGAAATACCACAATATAGTGATGAATGCTATTTTCAACCCCTTATGATAAATAATAGTGGGATCATTGCAGGAAAAACCTATTATCAAAAAGGGGAAGAAGCTAGACAAGTATATGAAAAATCACTTGTCATATTGAATACTTCTGATTATGTATATACGGAGATAGTGCAACTAGATGATGAAAAAAATGAAGATCTCTTGAATGTAGAAAATGATTTGAATGGTGGTTTAATGGCAGTCAGTGATGATTCTGTTTTATATTATACAAGTGCGCCAATGAAAGAAACAAAAAAAACGGTGGTAACCTATTATGTATTTGATATAAAAGAAAGTACTACGATAAAAATACATGAAGAGAAAATACATAATGCAGACCTAGTAATTCCAGGTGGTATTATTAGTGATGATGCCATATACTATGTAGGCGCAACAGCAATGAACAATGGTATCTATCAATATGATATGAAAGATCATAAAGAAACTAAGATTGTTGATGGAACAATGTCTCGGTATTTATGTAAAGTTGATGATGAATTATATTACGTGTATGGAGAACCAGAGAAATCCATCGTTGGACTCGATGTATATTCACTTAAAACAAAGAAAATAGATCATTTGATAAAAGAGAATCACTCAAAATCTAATATGATAATTTCGAAAATTTTAGTTGAAGGAAGTGATTTATTCATCATATGCGATCTTAGTGCGAATGATAGCATCATTTATCAAATGTCTACAAAAACTAAGGAAATTGTTCCATTGTTTAAGACATCTTATGTGTCTTCTGTTTCCATGTTTCATGGAATGTTAACATGGGCTAGTGGCTCAACCATTCCACAACGAGCAAGATTACAACAATATATTTATGATTACAAAAATAAAGAAGATTATTTTTTTGATGGTGGATTTTTAATAGGATCTGAAAGCGGAATTTGTTGGCAAAAATATTTAGTGCCTGAAAAAGATATAGGAAAAGGTCAATCATTTATGCCAGAAAACTCTGCCTTGTTATATAAACCTTATTCATAAAGAACAAAGTGTTCATCTATAAAAGATATAAATATCTGTTCATTTAATACAGAATGTATTTAAAATGGTAGTCTATGTAATCACGAAAGGGATGAGATTAATTTCATTCCTTTTATTGTAGGTAAACTTAAAGTATGCTAAAATCAGTGTGAAATTAGAATAGATGGAGAATGGTATGAGTATTACATTTATGGATTTTATAGATGCATTAACGACACATCCACTGCTCATGCTAATCACTGCTTTAATGCTTGGGGTTATGGTAGTGAATGGTTGGAGTGATGCACCTAATGCAATTGCGACTTGTATATCAACACGCGCTATTAGAGTAAAGAACGCTGTTCGATTGGCAGTGGTTTGTAATCTGTTAGGTGTTTTTGTTATGACTTCCATTAATGTAACAGTTGCTCAAACCATATACAATATGGTAGATTTTGGCAAGAGTACGGATGATGCCTTAGTTGCCTTGTGTGCAAGCTTGGTTGCCATTATGGTGTGGGCAATCATGGCTTGGAAGATTAAAATTCCAACAAGTGAGAGTCATGCTTTGATTGCTGGGTTAAGTGGTGCAGCGATTGCTTTCCATAATGGGTTACAGGGAATAAACGGAAGTGAGTGGCAAAAAGTAATCTTTGGATTTGGAGCGAGTTTATGGATTGGTTTTGTGGGAGGTTTTTTGTTTGTAAAAATAATCGAAAGGATATGTCGTAACTGTAATCGTAAGAAGAGTCAAACGTTCTTTCGTTATGGTTCTATTATGGGGGGAGCTATGATGGCGTTTATGCATGGGGCACAAAGTGGACAAAAGTTTATGGGAGTATTTCTCATTTCCATTTTTATGGTAAATGGAAATGCACATACAGGAGGAATTGAAATTCCTATTTGGTTGATGTGTATTTGTTCCATCGCTATCGGGTTAGGGACAAGCATTGGTGGGTATAAGATTATAAAGGCTGTTGGTATGGATTTGGTAAAGCTAGAAAAATACCAAGGGTTTGCTTCTGATATGGCTGCTTCTATATATTTGTTTGCGTCTTCATGGTTAGGTTTGCCTGTTTCCACTACCCATACTAGATCTTCCTCTGTTATGGGGGCAGGGAGTGCTCGTAGGCTATCGAGTGTGGATTGGAAATATGTAAAGAAGATGTTGCTTGTTTGGGTTTTAACCTTTCCATGCGCTGGGTTTCTAGGATTTCTATTTACGAAGCTATTTATTTTATTGTTTTAAGGAGGAAGTTACAGATGAATAAAAAGGGATATAATTATTACTCTGCTTTTATAAAGATTGCGGATTACGCATATAAAGCGTGCGAGGAATTAAATGCTATCGTTCAATCTTTTGATACAGATGGATTAGATGAGCATTTAGAAAAGATGCATGAATTAGAACATGAAGCAGATACTGTACGTCATGAAATTATGGAAGTACTTGCGAAAGAATTCCTTCCACCAATTGATCGAGAAGATATTGTGGCACTTGGGAATGCATTGGATGATATGGTGGATGCAGTAGAGGATATTTCTATTGGACTGTACGTGTATAATGTACAAGACATCCGTGAAGAGGCAATTCCATATGCAGATGTTGTTTTACAGTGTTGTGAAGCAGTAAGAATTATTATGGAAGAATTTGTAAACTTTCAAAAATCAAAAGAACTTATGCAATACATTCAGAATGTGAATGCCTTAGAAGGCAAAGGCGATATGTTGTACGCTAGAACAACACGGATTATCTTTACAAGTGATTTGGATGCTGTTGAAGTTATGAAGTGGAGATCTATTTATGATCGCATGGAGGCTACTTGTGATGCCTGTGAAGAAGTTGGCCGATTGGTAGAAAGTGTAATATTAAAAAATTCGTAGAAGAATCTTGGATGAGATTCTTTTTTTCTGGTTACGCTATGAGTAGGAGCGTGAGATATATGGAAAATAAAAATAAAGGAAAAGAATTACAAAAGGAAGCACAACAAGAAAACAAAAAGAGTGCTGTAAACAATCAATGGACTACGAATAATTCAAAGTATTACCCCGATGAAAGAGAACGTAGGGATGGTCCAGGGGGAGATTAAATCGCAGATTAAGTTCTGCTTTTTATTTTCTCTTTTCGCCATAATTTATATACTATGATATAATTCGGGTAAGAAAGAGAGAAATGTGGAGGAAATACTATGGTGAAGGGAGTTAGGTATGTGATTACAGAAAACTTTACGAACATGTATCGTATCTTCTGTATTTCCAAGTATGAAATCCTTGCGGAGATGAAAGATTCAAAGCTTGGGATAATTTGGAACTTTGTATCACCAACTATACAATT
>JAVWJF010000189.1:0-5094 GCA_036639195.1 Longicatena sp. | reverse complement strand
TCATCCAACAATAATATCTTAGGTTCATTAACAAGTGCACGTGCAATCGCAATACGTTGTTGTTGTCCACCAGATAATAATGTAACGTCTCTTTTTTCAAAGCCTTCTAATCCGATTAGTTTTAACATCTTCAGTACTTTTTGTTCGATAACATCTTTACTCATCTTCTTAATTTTTAAACCGAATGCAATATTGTCATATACATTCATATGTGGAAATAACGCATACTTTTGAAATACGGTATTCAATTCTCTTTTATAAGGAGGAACTTGTGAAATATCTTCTCCCTCAAACAGAACTTTCCCTTCACTCTGTGTCAAAAATCCCGCAAGAATTCTTAGTAAGGTTGTTTTACCACATCCACTTGGTCCTAGTAAAGTTACGAATTCATTTTCATGAATATCCAAATTTATTCCTTTTAGTACCAACTGTCCATCAAACTCTTTTACTATATTTTTAAATTGAATCAACTTTTTCTCTTCCATTTAAGTTCCTCCTAAAATAATGGTGGCGTAGTAATCCATAATACTTTCGCATCCACTTTGCCAACATTCTTTAAATAATGACGATATTTGCCATTGATATAAAACGTTTCTCCCTTTTTTACTGGAAGTTCTTGTTCTCCATTTACAAGGGTAATTCGCCCCTCTAAAACAAAGCCAAACTCTTCTCCATCATGGGGATCAATTTCTTTGGATTGCCCATGGGAATAAATATCTAAAACAATGGGTTCCATTTCATTCTTTTGTGCATTTGGGACAATCCAATGAATACAATATTCATCATGCTCATCCACAAAATAATCTTCCTTTTTAAAGACGACTTTTGACTCTTTACTTTCCTTAAAAAAAGACGCAAGGTCAGTGCCTAGCGCCTCTAAAATATCCTCCAATGTAGAAACAGAGGGGGAGGTAAGATTCCTTTCTAATTGGGATAAAAACCCCTTAGTAAGTTCACTTCTAGACGCTAATTCTTCCAACGTAAGATTATTTTGTATACGTAGTTGCTTTATCCTTTGACCGATGTCCATACATACCTCCCTTTTCTGTTTAGTATCACTAAACTTTTCGTATGATATTTGAAACAGAAAGATTATATCATGCTTCTATAGATTTTCAAGTAGATTTGATAAAAAATTCGATATATTAAACAAAAAGTTTCATACAAGAAAAAAATGAGCATGAATATGCCCATTATCTTCCTTGTTTTATATGCTCATCTTCATCAAACATATAGTGTACTATCTTATACACTTCATCGATTCCTTCTTCATCAATCCATGATAATAAAAGGTCCAAATCTTCTCTTGTGGTACAACATGTATCCAACATGTAAATTAGTTTTTGTTCATTACTCATTGTCTTCCCTCATTATACATAAAAATACTATTGTTATTGGTGTAATAATATTTTACCATTTTTATTGGTATTCTGCCAAGTTTTTCCATTTCTCATTTATACTTAGTACAGGAAGAGGTGTTGTCGTGATAAATATAGGTGGTATCATACGGGCACAAATGGTACGAAAGAAACTGCATCAAAAAGACCTGGCGGAACAATTAAACTTGGATCAAAGAACAATATCCAGTTATTGTACAAATAAATCTTTCCCAGATTTAGACACTTTATCCGCATTATGCAGAATATTAGATATAGATATCCGTTTTATTTTAGATATCAAAGAAAAGAATTGTGCGCATTTGTTAGCACAGGATGATAAAGAATATAAGCTGTTAGAAGGCTTTCGTTCGATTCCCGAAGAACAGAAAAAGGAATTTCTTGAGAGCTTTTTAGGTCTAACAAACCTCTTAAAGGATTAAATCACATATTTTCCCACAATTTACTTATCTTTTTCCTTTATCTTTTTGGTATAATACTATGTAGGCAAAGATATTCTTCGCCTGATAGAAAATAACCCCCTAATTATTTTCTATACATTCTATCCCCTTAATAATTTAGTATCAAGAAAAAAAGCGTATCCCTAGCGCTTTTTTTCTGTTTATAGAGATTATTTAGAAATGAACTATACAGAACATGGCACGAGTTCATCTTCAACCAAGTCCACTCGTTCAATATACCCTTCTTCCATTAAGTACTCATTCATTCCATAATCCATCATAATTTCAATTCCCACATTCATCATCTTGCGAAGACATTTCAATAACTGTGCTCCACGATTGGTTAGTGCGTATTCAATGATTTGTTGTGGTTTTCTTTTCACATGCACCACTCTACTCACCAATCCTAATTCTATTAACTCATTTAGTTCCTCAAAGATAATTTGAGAATCTAGTGAGGGAATGTTATGAACAAGAGAAGATAACTCTTGTTTTTTCTTTTCCATTTCCCATAAAATAAGTGCCTTCACACGTTGTTGTGTGACATCAATGGCCAATACTAACGGATCTCGATACGTCTTTACTTTCATAGATAGCATTCCCTTCTTTTTATTGTCCTTATCGTAACAAAATCAATGAATTTCATCAATACATTGAGAAGAAGTTGCGTTTTTTTCTATTTTCTTGAAATAAATATGCATTCTCGAGGTTTTCATGAATGAAAAAGTTGACTAAGGGGTGCCAACTTTTTCAAAATTATTTAAGGGGATAGAAAATTGTATGAATTATCATTAGGGAGAATGATGAGTACATACGGACAAGGCATTGTTCCTTGCCTGTATATAGTATAGTAAATCAGTGTAAGAAAAAAATGTTTGAAATTCGTGAAAATGTGTGAACTCAAAAGTCAAAGAAAAAGCCCTGCATTTGCAGAGCTATACCATAAATTGTAAGAAATAATCCAACTGTTTTTTCCACCAATACCAATCATGAGATACATCATATCCCCAATAATCAATCCAAACATCTACTTGTTTGTTTTGGAAGATTTGTTCCATCTGTTTTAAACTAGCTTCCATTTCTTGTTCCCAAGCACCTCTACCACAGCATAATGCAATTTCAGCACTATGGTAATACTCCATATATGGATGATCTTGTTGCATATTTGGAAGATAATCAGATGGTGAATTTTGATAAGTTAACTCATCGTGATAATCTTTGAAAAAGAAATCTGCGTGATAAATTCCACTCATGCCAAGTACGCGTTGGAATATATCTGGTCTTCTTAATAGAAAATTTAGCGCATGCATAGCTCCCATGCTACAACCACATGTCATAATTCCATGTTCTTTATGTCCATTGATATCATAGATTAACGGTACTAACTCATCAACGATATAATGATACCAGCGTTCGTGTTGTTCCATACGTTCACGTGGATTCCCCGTTTCATTTGACCAAGTTTCCGCATCAATACTATCGCAACAAAAAAATTGAATTCTTCCGGATTCGATATAATCTTTTGCGGCATCAATCATTCCAAAATTTTCAAAATCATAAAAATGTCCATCTTGTGCTGGAAAAACTAAACAAGGTATCCCACTTTCCCCATACACCTTAAATTGCATCTCACGATTTAATTCATGACTGAACTCTTTGTAGTATTCCACTTTCATAAAACCATCCTCCTCTTTTCTTCATGTGCCAATGCCTCTCCCAGACTTGCACATTTTACTTCCAGGCTAATATAAACTTGTACTACATAAACTAAAAAAATAATCTTATATGCTACTTCTATTATACCACTTTATGAAACGTATGTAAAAATAAATAAAAATTTTCACTTTGTTTCATGATAAAAGTATTGCCTATGTTCACAATACTTTTATCAGAAGATATCTTTTTGTTTTTTTTCAATTTCATACGCAATAAAAAATATATCTATCTCACTAAATTAGGATGATAGGTATACAACTCGGATACGGTCACAAGTTGATATCCAGCTTCTTTCAATTTTGGAATTATAATAGTTGCGGCTTGTGCACTTGATGCATATAAATCATGCATTAAGATGACATCTCCATCCTTTACAGTATTCATGACATTATCTACTACCGTTTTTGCGTTTTTACTAGCCCAGTCTCTAGTATCCAAAGTCCACGCTACTACTCTTTTATTATGAGCGCAACTAATTACAGTATCGTTTTTACTTCCATACGGAGGACGTACAAGCACTGGATAGCGGTGTGTAATTTCATAAATTGTTTCTTGTGTGACATCAATTTCTTCTTCTATTTTTTCTTTAGATAATGTGGTTAATTGCTTGTGAGAATACGTATGATTTCCAATTTCATTCCCCTCAAGTATCATTCGTTGTAATAAATCAGGAGCGTTATTAGCACGACTTCCCAATATAAAGAAAGTTGCACTTGCATTGTTTTCCTTTAAAGCATCCAATATCGCAGTTGTGTATCTTCTTGTTGGTCCATCATCAAAGGTAAGTGCCACCATAGGTTTATTAGGATCAATCACTTTTACAGGTTCATTTAAAATATCCGGATATGGAACGAATGTTGGTACTGTTTCATTCTTTAAATCCACGGCATCATCAATATCTTGATATCCAACTTCAAAGGTAGCGCTATTTTCAAATAGCTTCCCTTCTTCAAAATAGAATACAATACGATCCTTCTTTAATACAAAGGTATCAAAATTATCTTCAATTGCGGATATATGAGAACGAAATACATCATTATCACATTCTTGAGGAAAGCGTTCCTCGAAATAAGATTTCGCCATAGCGGACAACGCTTGCATCTTATCCTCATTATAAATATCGTACAAATGTAAGAATTCATCTTTTTGTTGATCGAATACAATCGTTTCTATATATTCATAATTCTGATAGATGGATTCAAATATCATAAGTTTTATCGAAATATAACGATTTGCTTTTACATACGATTCATACGATATGTTAAATTCTGCTTTTCGATCTTCCTTAAAATTCTTTACTTGTTTATGAAAGCTTTTACGATATGTCTCAATACATGCTTGGATTTTCTTATCCAATTTCGTTATATCCGTTTTTGGATACTGGATACTTTCTAAGTATTTTTCTTCGTATTTAAGTTGCTGTATGTTTTCTCCTATTTCCTGTTTTTGGTTTCGATTCGTTTTTATGGTATTAGAAGAGCAACCAAGCAATAATGTGAAACATAAGAAAGGGCATACAAGTTTTAACAATTTCATTACTT
>JAVWJF010000188.1:0-5112 GCA_036639195.1 Longicatena sp. | reverse complement strand
ATTGCAAATTGTGTACTATTACACTTTGAGTACACATCATTTTTACGTAAATCTTCCATGATGACTTTGTGTAGAATATCTGCCTCTTCTTGAAAATGCGTTTTACTCGATGTTTCTTCTTCACTAGATAGTGTTAAAAGTACCAAATATTTTGCACGTGTAGATCTATGTGCAGAACGTTGATTGATTTGATAGATATTGCGGAAGATTTCAAAATCACAATAGAAAGCTCCTGTATTATTACGAGTTTCATTTAAATTTTCTTCCAATGATGTAACGCTTAATGAATTTTGTAAAGATTTCTCAGATAATAGCTTATAGATTTCTTTCATACGGTTGGTTGGTTTTACACCCATATTGCTATAGTACATATCTACTACGCGATGATAATAGGAAATGGCTAAAGCTATTTGATTTAATTTATAATACGCAAAAAGTTTGCACTCATGAATACTACTATGATAGAACTGTTTGAAGTCGATATAACTACAAACTTCTATAATATATTCATATTTTTCTTCTTCCATATATAATTTGCATGCCTTATCCACCGCATGTAACATCATGCTATGATAATGTTCACGTAAGTCTCTTACCCATGCCTCAGAAGAAAACTCATACATAAAACTATCGTTATATCTAGAACATAGTTGTAAAGCATCCATACGAATATCTTCTAAATTCTTTTGATTTAGGATGCGCTCACATAAAACTTCCATATCATCGATATCTATGATTTGAGGAACCTCTGTGTTCCATGCATACGCATTTCCTTTTGAGATAATGCATTTCTTCTTTTTATCATCCGGATAAAACAAAGACATTTCTTTTCTTGCACGGTATACTAAATTACGAAGTGCTCCTTCTGGATTATCAATATCATGATCTGGCCATAACACGTCCATTAACACTGATTTTGTAGCCATACTTTGACGATGTGCGATTAAATATGCAATTAAAATGATAACCTGAACACTCTTCTTGCGATCCTTTGGAAATCGATTGTATTCATTTTCAATTGTAAACTCGCCCAACATGTGAATTGTTAGCATATTTTTTTTCTTCATAGTCTTTACCTCTGGTAGCATTATTTTATCATGCTAGCGCCCTTTATCGCAAATAACTTGCTATAGTTCTTTTCTAATTGCCTACTTAATTCTTCTTCGTCCATACCTTTAATCTCACGAAGCTTCTCAAATGTGTGTGTCACATACATTGGTTCATTTTGTTTTCCACGAAAAGGGTGTGGTGTCAAATAAGGAGAATCTGTTTCCACAAACAATCGATCAACTGGTATTCCCTTAGCACATTCCACTGCGCCTTTGGAATTCTTGAATGTTAGTGGTCCTGCATAAGATATATACAACCCTAATCCCATCAATATTTTTGCAGTTTCTAAGCTACCACTATAACAATGCATTATTCCTTTACATGGTGCATAAGATTTCAAAATCTTTATGGTATCCTGCGTTGCATCGCGCATATGAATTAAAATTGGTTTATCATACTTTTGTGCAATTTCAATTTGCCTTTTAAACCCAACCTTTTGATCATCTCTTTCCACATCATCCCAGTGATAATCGAGTCCTATCTCACCTAATGCAATAAGCTTATCTTCAGACAACAAACTTTCTAAGCGCTCATAATCCTCTTCTTTGAAAGCGTACAAGTCATTTGGATGAAACCCTAATGCAATATCTAATGGATATCCTTTCTCCTTCCACAATACTGCACGCTCATATTCTACAAAGTTTGTACAAACTATCAACAATCGTGTCACATAATGCTCGATTGCATTTTTCAAAACCTCTTCAATTCGCTCATATAATGCATCACAAGTGATATGACAATGCGTGTCAATCATATTATATTCCATAAAGCGTCTCCTTTATTTATGACTTTATTGTAATATAAATAGTTAAAAATATGAAGATAATCTTACAAACCTTTTCAATTTATTTATTTCACATAGTATTTTGTCGTATAAAATCAATAATTTTCCTTTTATTTCACTATATTTATGGTAAAATAAAGACAGTTAATTCACATGTAGCCATGACTTAAAACCCTTATTTTATAAGGATATCGCGAAAATGACTACGTCTATCTAAAAAACATACAAGGAGAAATGAAAATGTATAACGTCGAAAATGAAACTTATGGTGTAGATGAAGTAAAAGTAGACACTGTATTTAGTACATCAACGGTTTTAACTGGGGATTTAAAAGTGCAAGGAAATTTAGTGATGTCAGGGAAAATTGTTGGAAATGTGGAATGTAGTGGAGATTTAAAAATCGATGGAAGTGTAGAAGGAAACATCAAATGTTCAAATGCACGACTTGATCACGCTACAATCAAAGGAAATATTCAATGCAGTGGAAATCTTGAAGTTGTAAATGAAACAAACATTGAAGGGGATATCGTTTCTAACGATATCATAAACAATGGTAAAATTATTGGAAACTTAAAAATAAGTAACGAAGTTTGCTTATCAAAGAACGCTGTTGTGGAAGGAAATATTGAAGCGCAATCACTAGAGAGCGAAAAGGGTGCCATATTAAAAGGACAGATTTTCATAACGTCTTCTGGTTCTAAATAGAAATTATAGGCATATCCGGCTTGGATATGTCTTCATTTTTTAAAAATGTTTTAAGAATTTGAATTTTCTTATTCATATTATTTATTGCATGATAAAATAAGGATGATGAAATATTAGGAGGAAATCACACTATGAAATGGTATGAGAGACAAAAGAAACTTTTCGCAGAACAAGAAGACCAATCCACGGTAAGCGAAATAGAAATAGAAGATGCAGAAAACGAAAAAGTATTAGACAATATATTTATGGAAGCTGTAACTGAGTACTCCATAGACGAAGAAGTGATAGATTCAGAAGAAGATATACATTCTTCAGAATCTAGCTTTGAAGAATTAAAAAAGGTAAAAGTAGCTAATACAGTTATTAGTGAAACTACAAATATACAAGGAAACCTTGAAGTGGATGGGGATTTGTACATCTCTGGAAATATCGAAGGAAATATCTCATGCAGTGGAGATATCCATATGGATAATGGTAGCGTTAAGGGAGATGTAACTGCGACAAATACGTTCATTCATGATGCGACTATTACAGGGAACATTACGGTTACAGATACATTAGAACTATTAAGCAACACAAAAGTTTTTGGAAATGTGAGCGGATCTTCCCTATCTTGCGATGCATATATCAAAGGCGATATAAATATTAAAGGAGACCTACTCCTTATGCCAAATACATCAATTGAAGGAAATCTTTCAGCTTGTTTTTTAAAAACTGAAAAAGGTGCTTCTATTAAAGGACAGTGCTGTATTATCACGGAGTAGATAGGTTCTCACGAAAATATGTGTTATAATATCCTATATAAATAGATGCTTTTAAAGAACTATGACAGGAGAATGTTAACATGTATCAAGTATTATTAGTGGACGATGACGTGGATATTCAAATCACAAACAAAACATATTTAATGAAACAAGGTTTTCGTGTGCTTTGTGCCCAAAATTCACAAGAATGTATGAATTTAATTTCCACCTGTGCAATAGATTGTATCATTTTAGATATCATGTTGGAAAAAGAAAGCGGATATGATGTATGTGAAAAAATAAAGAAAATTACAAATACACCTATCATCTTCCTAACCAGTTTAATAGAAAAACAAGAAATTGAACAAGGATTTATTTGTGGTGGCGATGATTACATGATAAAACCTTACGATTTAAGGGAGTTAGAGTTGCGTATTCACGCTAGGATTCGCCAACATAATCATGATGATAAAAATATAAAACTTATCCAGTCTGACCCTATAGTTATTAACTTAGACGCAAGAAGTGTACATTTAAACCATCATGCAATTATTACAACTTCCTTTGAATTTGACATTCTAGTATTGCTAATAAAAAATCCAAAACGTGTGTTTACGATTGGACAAATCTATCAATTAATCTGGAGAATGCCAGATATAGAGAATGCTCAAACAGTACAAGTACATATTGCTCACCTTCGAAAAAAATTGGACAAATCTTTCCCTGAGCATCATTTTATACAAACGGTTTGGGGAAAAGGTTATATGTTTTGTGAATACAATGTAAGAAAGGATTGATGAGTACATGAAAGCAAAAGCGGCCATTATAATAACTGTCTCCGTTTTGCTTATCAGTACTCTTTTTTCTTTTCTTTTTTTTCATGACAACAAATATGAAATGAATGCCCCCTATGGAAAAAGTGGAAATATTCAAATTACAGAAAAAGATATGATTGATCAAAGAGTAATCTTTTTAATTGATGATTGGGAATTTTATCAAAATGAAATTTATAATCCAGAAGAACTACTCCGTTTGAAACCAATTCCTCATTATATCTTCATTGGTCAATATCCTAATTTTTCCCTTATGAAAGGCAAGAACATTACCAAGGGTACATACCGCATGGTGATAAATCATACAAAAGCTACACAAGAAATTTTTATAAAGATTCCCGAGATTTTCACAGAGTATTCCTTATACATAAATGGACAGTTACAAGATGCATATACAGGAGATATCCTATCTCTTGGAAACAATGAACAAACGGAAATACTAATACAAATACATCATAGTAAGCATTACTATGATGGTATCTATTATCCATTCGCAATTGGCACCATACAAGCGATTCAACGCATGAATTTCATTCAACATACAATTTATATCGGTATGGCTATCTTTTCTCTCATTCTATTTTTGTTCGCAATTACATTAAGAAGACAAGATAAAGACAGTGTATTCACTATATTTGCATATATGTGTTTAAGCTTTTCCTTATATTGCCTTTATCCTATCGTTCATACATTATTATCCTCATATTCCACCATAGCATATCGTTTAGAAGATTTTTTAAATTTCTTAAGTATCGCTCTACTATTAAAATTGTGCGCAACCATTGTCAAAATAGATAAGCATTTTCTCTATAGAAAATGCATCCTTCCAATTAGCATACTCGTCGTTGCTTGCGTAATCATAATTCCCGGTCTCTTCTTACCTAACCATAAGCAACTAATTAATGCATACGGTTCATTTATTGACATATTTAAGTGG
>JAVWJF010000187.1:0-5119 GCA_036639195.1 Longicatena sp. | reverse complement strand
ATTGTCATCTAATTCATTAATGTAAAATTTCTTTTTTCTTTTTTTTGCTAGTTGTTGCCTTAACGAGATGTTCCACAAAGAAGTCCATGATTGTTTCCATGTTTTCCATTAGTAGACAAATGTTTTGACTTAAAGCAATATAAATCTCTTCTTCACTAAATGGTGCATACATTTGTGCTTCTACACTGGCTTCTAATTGCTTAATATTGATTCCCTTTTTCTTAAATACTTTCTTACAGTTTTTGTTATAGCTTTGAAATTCCTCATAACACTGTATTGCTTCTTCTCTTTTATTCATTTGATAATTCAAGATAATCATTGGGATATACATAAATGCAGAAGGTTCATCCCATTGTTCAAAAAAATTTTTAGCTTCTTCATATTGTTGAAGCCGTGCATAGATTGTTATGAGTGAATAGCGAACTCCTAAATTATCATGTTCACATAAACGCATCATATCTTTTGCCTCTTCTAAGGCAAGCATAAACTTCCCATGTTCCATCAAATATTCAAGATATGCTTTTTTGATTCGCATAAAAGGACGTGTTTCAATGATACCCCAATAATGTCCAATGGAATCTTCATTACAAAATCCTTTTTCTTTCATTTTCTTTTCCCCTAGTCTCACTAGGTTCTCATATTGCTCATCTGCATCATCTTCCCAAACATCTAAACTTAAAAATAACGCATCAAGATTTTCAGGATCGAGTTCTAAAATTTTCTCTAGTAATGCTATGTATTCCTTCTCACTTTGACAATCATCCAACTCATATACCAATTCTTGTGCTTGTTCTTCTTTGCTAAGGTTTCTTTCTGGTAATTTATGAGTGTTATAAAGCTCCATAAATTCATGCCCGATTTTTTCTAAATCTCTTTCATCTTCACAATGATCTTGTATATACTTTTCTAATTCCCTCATCATCTTTTCATTGCTTTTCATAGAATCACCTATCTTATAAATATAGTATACTTTATTGTTCGTTATATATATAGTGCTTTCATACATTTATTAGGTTTATTTATTCGAATATTTCCTCATGAATGTGATACAATAATAGACAAGGAGTGGTTTCTATGAAAAAAAATCAAACATCATTATTTAAAGAATACAAAGAAAAGTCAAACGCATACAACCTTGCGTTAAACACTTTATATTTTGACATTGCTACCATTGCACCTAAAGATGGTTTATCTTATCGCAATCGCATGCTATCTATTTTATCAGGAGAAGCCTTCTCTCATGATACTTCATCAGAGAATGTCGCATTAATTGAGGAAATGGCAAGAAATAAAGAAAACTCAAAAGAACTACAAAAGGAATTGGACTTACTCTTACGTGATCTATCTGATATACGAGTTCTTCCAAAAGAAGTCTACATTTCCTTTACACAATTGAAAGCGGATAGCCAAAATGCATGGGAAAAAGCCAAAGAAGCGAATGACTATCAAATATTTAAGCCTTACCTAATTCAAATTATTGAAAAACAAAAAGAAATTCTAACATACGTAAATAAAACTTGCAGTGATTACGATTACCTTTTGGATCGTTATCAAGAAGGACTAGATATAAAAACATATGATAAGTTTTTCAATAAAATAAAAGAAGAATTACTACCATTCATCAAACGAATTCAATCAGAGGGAAAGCGGATCAATCAACAAATATTACTACAACCGTACCCTGTAGAAAAACAAAGAGCATTCATGGATATCTTAATAAAGCATCTTGAAGCGGATCAAAAAAAATGTTATATAACAACAAGTGAACATCCTTTCACAGAATTCTTCTCAACGAATGAAACAAGAATCACTACCCATTATCATGAGAACAATGTAATGTCCGCAATTTTTTCTACCATTCATGAGTATGGACATGCAAATTATGGGTTACACGTAAATCCAGATTTCGAAGGAACTACATTACAAAAAGCAATAGGTTTCGCTATGCATGAATCTCAATCACGTTTCTTAGAAAATCACATTGGTAGGAACCCTCACTTTTGGATGCCTTTATATCCGAAACTGCAAGCTCATTTCCCAGAACATTTAAATGATGTATCCTTTGATGCTTTCATGGAAATGATCAATGTATCTGAACCATCTTTCATTCGCACAGAAGCAGATGAACTAACCTATCCAATTCACATTCTCATTCGCTATGAATTAGAAAAAGCTATCTTTGATGGAGAAGTGGATTATGAACAACTAGATACTATGTGGAATGATAAGTATGAAGAATATCTTGGTATACGTCCAAGCAATGATGCTGAAGGTATCCTACAAGATATGCATTGGGGTGCTTCCAATTTTGGTTACTTCCCTACCTATGCATTAGGAAGTGCATTTGCAGCTCAATTCTACCATCAGATGGAAAAGGAATTAGATGTAAATCATATTCTTGAACATGGAGATTTTGAAAAGATTTATGCATGGCTTGCGAACAATATTCATCAATATGGGGCATTAAAAAGTGCAGAAGAAATTATGATGGATACGACTAAAGAAGCTTTTGATCCAATGTATTACATTCATTATTTAAAAGAAAAATACGCTGCTATTTATGATATAAAATAAGAAAAAAGATGGAGATTTTATGGCTTATAGACCATATCATCGTTCCATCTTTTTCTTATGTCTTACTAAAATAAAGTAATATTTAAATTTTTATTTCTTTTTTTGTGCGTGCTGACGTTTTCTCAGATAGATAGCACCTACCCCAAGAATCGCAGACATACCTAATAAGATAATATTATTATTCATATTAGTTGTATCACCTGTAACAGTTCCATTTTCGCCTGGTTTAACTGGTTTGATATTACCACCACCCTGATTTGGTTGATCAGGAGTCACTGGAGTATCAGGTGTGTCTGGTGTCTCTGGTGTCTCTGGTGTATTCGGAGTGTTTGGAGTATCAGGTTGTACTGGTTTATTCACCAACGCATCCTTAGCTGCTTTTAACTTCGTATGCATATCATCAATTTGTGCTTGTGTTAATTCATCAAGTGCATATAGAGTATTCGCTTCTTCATATACTTCCATTAACACCTTCCATGAATCTGTTGTGTAGAGATTTTCTTGATACTGAGAAACAGTATCTAGCAATTGACGTAAACTACCTTTTTCCAATCGCACTAGATTATCTTGTTCTGTTTCAATATTAAGAACTGCTTGATCTACTTCAGCTTGTGATACAGCATCTGTTTCGTATACTGTTTTACTTGCAGCAACAACTACATTGAATGCTGTCCATGTATCAAAATCATATTCTGCTTTATTTAATGCATTTGCACTATCAAGAACAGCTAATAGATTTGTTTTATCTACAACCACGATGCCTGCTTTAAATTCATCAATCTTAGGATCCAACTCATTAAGAACAGTTAATTTATCGACCAAATTACTTGCGTAATCTGCCTGTGCCTTATTCAAGGCTGCTTGCAATGCATCATGTAGTGTTTGAGATACATAACCATGCTTATCACCAATGGATGTGTTAGCCAATAAATCTTTTGCAAGTTGTTCTTTTACTGTAAATTTACCTTCAACATCCATGGTTGTATATACTGCATTGATACCAGTTTCTAATTCAGTGTTTAAAGTATTAATCGCAGTTTGTGATGCACTATATGTTTTATAAAGTGTTTCTGCTGCTGCAATCTTTTCTTTTAATGAAGCCACTTCTGTATCTAGAGATCTAGTCCTTTCCTCTGCTTTAGAAACTACTACTTTAGCATAGTTAATATTAGATAAAAGCATAGAACGATCCACATAGATAATACCATTCTTATTAAATTCTTTTACTGCTGCTTTAATTGTTGCAATTTCTGTTTCTACTTCTGCAGAACTCATTCCATTTGCAATTTTTGTTTCAGCTGCAGTTAATGTTGCTTCCACTGCTGCTTTCGCTTCTGGTTTATAGCTTCCGTTGTTGTCTTCATATCTTTTTGAAGCTAATAAATCTCTTACTTCTTTAATATATGCAACCAGAGGTTGTGTTACATCAACTTTGTAAACTTTAAATTCATTTATCGTCAATTGCGAAGCAAGAGCTGTTAAACGAATTTTATTAGTAAATACGGATTTATCCAACACAATAATGTATTCACTTTGTGAATCTACATCCCTACCATCATAAATTGTTACCCATTCATTTTTGATTAAGTCGTATGCATCAACTTTAAATGTATCTACAGATCTTGTTGCAGCTCCACTCAAATGAATAATATTTATATCGGTTGCTTTTGCAAATTCAAAGTTAAGAACAGCAGAATTGTTCATTACATAAGAAGTCGATAGATCTCCATCATTCACATTTCCTGCATCAGATTTGTCAATCGTACTATCTTTTATAACATCTTCTGGGGTTCCCATATAAACAGCTATTTCATGAAGTCTAGGGTCAGCAAGATAAGCAGGACCATCCCCATTATTTCCAAGATGCTTGAAAATAATCTTCTTCGCATTTCTATTAACTTTAACACTTATAGTTCTGTTTCCTAGTGTTCCAGTCGCATTTGATGCATCATTGACAAGTGTTCTTACACCATCTTTATCTTCTGAGTATACTACATAAAGTAAACCTAACTCTGCTTTTTCAAATGATAAATCCACTCTATCGACATAATACTCTGTACCCAAGTCGAAGACCATATCTTTATCTTTGATTCCTGAAACATAAGTTTCAAGATTTCCATCAATTGCATTTTTATTAGCATCATCCGTTTTAATTCCTGTAATCTGACCTTCTCCAAATACAAAATCAGGTGTTTTTGCTTGAATACCGATAGCCTCAAGTTCTACAATATCAAACCAACCTCCGGATCCTTCTTTTTTACCTTTGAAATCAACTCCAACTTTTGTAATTTCTAAGTTTACAGGTACATTGTATTTTACTTCATTCTTTTGCGCGTCATCTACAGATTTTACGATTTTCTTTTGATTGTTTACATCAACAACATAAATATCAAATATATAGAATTTATCATATCCTTCTGCTTTGAATTGTAAATTCACTTCGTCAATTTGATATCTTCCTTGTAAATCAATTTCAACATTTGGTGTCTTATCACTTGAATAACCATCAAAGTTCCATGATGTAGTAGTGTTACCATCATTCAAA
>JAVWJF010000186.1:0-5146 GCA_036639195.1 Longicatena sp. | reverse complement strand
GCCATATCAGTACTTCCAACACCTGTTGAAAATGCATTTAAGGCACCATAGGTACAAGTATGGGAATCCGCACCAATAATACATTCACCAGGTCCTACAATTCCCTTTTCAGGTAACAAAGCATGTTCAATTCCCATTTCTCCAACATCGAAGAAGTTTTCAATGTTTTTCGCATGTGCAAAGGTACGACAAGCTTTGCACTGTTGTGCTGCTTTTATATCTTTGTTTGGTGCGAAATGATCCATTACCATCGTTACTTTTCCTGGATCAAAAACTTCATTAAAACCAAATCGTTCAAATTCATTAATCGCAACAGGTGAAGTGATATCATTCCCTAACACCATATCTAAGTTTACTTCAATCAGCTGTCCAGCTGTAACTGATTCTAATCCTGCATGTGCAGCTAGAATCTTTTGTGTCATTGTCATTCCCATGTCTTTATCCTCCTACTTTGTTTCTTCTGCTCTTTTTTGTAACACTGCTCGATTGATACAAGAGAACAATGCTTTCACACTGGATGCGATAATATCTTCATCCAATCCTACACCCCATTGATGTTTCTGACGGCAATCAATGATTTTTACGTAAGAAACAGCCTTAGAAGTAGAACCTTTGCTCAATGCATGTTCTTTGTAGTCTAAAATATCAAATTGTAATTTGGTATTGTCACGTAATGCATTACTGATTGCATCCAAACGACCATTACCGCTACCTCCAATATCCATTTCTTCTCCATCAAAGGTAATGTTTAAACTACAAGTTACTCGATCATCTACTTTTGTAAAATAGTAATCGATTAATTCATATGGCATATTTACATTCATGTATTCTTTTTGGAATAAATCGTTTACCTCATTTGGCAACAATTCTTTATGTTCATGATCCGATACATTTTTCATAAAGTATCCAACATCTTCACGCATATCTTTTGGTAGATCGTATCCATAATACTCTTCCAACATGTATCCAATTCCACCCTTGCCAGATTGTGAATTGATACGAATAACATCCGTTTCATACACACGTCCAACATCTCTTGGATCAATTGGTAAATAAGGAACTGTCCAATGACTTGGATCCACTTCATCACGATAGTGCATTCCCTTCGCAATCGCATCTTGATGAGAACCAGAGAATGCAGCGAATACAAGTTGTCCTGCATATGGATGACGCATTGGTACTTCCATACGACTCACACGTTCATATACTTCAACAATATGTGGCATATCATGGAAGTTCAATTCTGGATCAATTCCATGTGCATACATGTTCATAGCTAAGGTAATAATGTCTACATTACCCGTACGTTCTCCATTTCCAAACAACGTACCTTCAATACGATCTGCCCCAGCTAAAATACCAAGTTCTGTATCCGCAACACCACATCCACGATCATTATGAGGATGTAAAGATACAATCACATGTTCACGATATTTCATATGTTTACACATGTATTCGATTTGTTGTGCATAGATGTGTGGCATACTCATTTGTACTGTTACTGGAAGATTGATAATGACATTGTTTTCGGATGTTGGTTGCCATACATCCAATACGGCATTACATACATCCAATGCATACTCAATTTCAGTCCCTGTAAAGCTTTCTGGAGAATATTCGAATCGATAATTTCCACCATCTTCTTCTGTTAACTTCTTAAGTAATTTCGCACCTTCTACTGCAATCTGTTTCACTTCTTCTCTAGATTTCTTAAATACTTGTTCACGTTGTGCAAAAGAAGTAGAGTTGTATACATGAATCACTGCGTTCTTTGCGCCTTTTACAGCTTCAAATGTACGACGAATAATATGTTCACGTGCTTGTGTTAATACCTGAATGGTTACATCATCAGGAATCATATGTTCATCAATCAATTTACGTAGGAATTCAAACTCTGTTTCTATTTCTTTGAATCCAACTTCTACTAGTAATTTGAAAAATTCAACTTTCTCATCTAGACTCATTGGGATGATTAAAGATTGATTTCCATCACGTAAATCCACACTACACCATTTTGGTGCTTTTTGAATATACTCTTTCTTTGCCCATTCCATACATGTTTCTGGTGGTAAATAATACTGTCGTTTGTACTTTTCATAACCCTTCATAAAAGATCCTCCTCTTATAAACAAAAAAAATCTCATCCCAAACAAGAGACGAAAGTTAACTTAACCTACGCGGTACCACTCTTATTGGCAGAATACTGCCCACTCACATATCCAAACTACGAATACGTTCTCACGATAACGTGTGAGTCTTCGGTAACGTTTACTTACACTAAGTGCTTTCAGGTTACAGCTTACGGGTGAGTTTCCCTTATTCTCTGCACTGTCTTTCACCACACGACAGCTCTCTACACCAGCGGAATACAGGATAGTCCCGATCATTGCTTTTTGTTCTTGTATTAAGTCTAAAGCATTTCAAAGTAAATGTCAACTGCTTTTACGCGTGTGAATTTGTAAAATTACATTTCCTCTGTTCTCATTTCAAAATCCATCACAACTTCCTTCCTTTTTTACTTTCCATATAAAAAATCCCCCTTTTTCAAACACCCTATTACCTGTGTCTTAAAAGAAGGATTCTATTTCATATATATAGGTTTCTTATTTGAAAGCTTTCTTAAATTTTTCAAATGGGGATTCGTGTTCTTGTTTCTTTTTAATCTTTTCGTAAAGTTCACGTTCTTCTTTGCTAATCTTCGTAGGGATTTCTAGTTGTACTTCAACATATTGATCACCTTGACCACGTGTTGTTTTTACACCTTTTCCTTTTAAGCGGAACAATTGCCCGTGTTGTGTACCTGCTGGTATGGACAATTCTACATCTCCATATACCGTAGGAACATCTACTTTACATCCTAACACTGCATCAATAACACTCAATGGAATGGAAATACGAATATCGTTTCCATCACGTACAAATTGTTTATGTCTTGTGACTAAAACTTCAATGTACAAATCTCCATTAGCACCACCATTGACACCGCGTTCTCCTTTGTTTTGTACTCTCACCTGTTGACCAGATTGAATTCCAGCAGGAATCTTAATATCTAGTTTTACACGTTTATGTTCATATCCTTTGCCATGGCATTTTGGACATTTATTCACAATTGTCTTTCCACTACCATTACATTCTGGACATACACTTTGTGATTGGAATACACCAAATGGAGTACGTTGTTGTGTTGTGACACTTCCCGTACCATTACAACGTGAACATGATTTAATATCGGACTTAGATTTTGCTCCACTTCCCATACATTCATCACATTGTTCATCTACATCAATAGTAACTGTTTCTGTTTTACCAAAGATGGCATCCATAAAATCGATGCGCATCTGCATAAAACGATCATTTCCTTTACGTGGACCATTGCTTTGACGACGAGATGAACCACCACCAAAACCACCGCCAAAGAAAGAACCGAAAATATCTCCAAGGTCATCAAATCCACCGAAGCCCTGTCCTCCGCCAAAACCACCAGCACCATCCATGCCAGCATGACCAAATTGGTCATAGGTAGCTTTCTTTTGAGGATCACTTAATACTTCATTTGCTTCGTTGATTTCCTTAAATTTTTCTTCTGCCCCTGGGTCTTTATTAATGTCTGGGTGATATTTCTTGGCCATCTTACGATATGCTTTTTTTATTTCATCGTCACTGGCCCCTTTTTGTAGACCAAGGACTTCATAATAATCTCTTTTTTCCAATGTCATCACCTTCCTAATGAATTCTTCATACTTGTCTTCCCTTAGAAAACACAATACTATGCAACAGACAAAACAAGCGCATGCACTTGTTTTGTCGTTATGTTAATTAGTTCTTTTCTTCGAATTCTGCATCTACAACGTTATCGTCATTTGCTCCAGTTGCACCTGCATCAGCACCACCAGCTTGTTGTTGTTGGTACATTTGAGCACTTGCAGCCTGAGCTGCTTTTTCAAGAGCATCTAATTTCTCTTTTACACTAGCCATATCGTTGTCATCTAATGCTTTCTGAAGATCATCACGAAGTTTCTGAGTTTCTTCTTTCTGAGCAGCATCAATCTTATCTCCGCTATCTGCTAACATACCGTCAATCTGTGCAATGAATCCTTCTGCACGGTTACGTAAATCGATTTCTTCTTTACGTTGTTCATCTTCCGCTTTGTGTTCCTCAGCTTCACGAACCATACGATCGATTTCTTCATCACTTAATCCACTTGTATTTTGAATTGTAATAGATTGTTCTTTACCAGTTCCTTTATCTTTTGCGGAAACATGTACGATACCATTAACGTCAATATCGAAGGTAACTTCAATTTGAGGTACACCACGACGTGCTGGCGCAATACCATCCAATTTAAACATACCTAATTCTTTGTTGTCGTTTGCCATTGGACGTTCCCCCTGTAATACACGGATATCTACTGCTGGCTGGTTGTCAGCTGCAGTTGAGAACACTTGTGATTTACTTGTTGGGATAGTTGTATTACGTGGAATCAATACTGTCATAACTCCACCCATTGTTTCAATACCTAAGCTCAATGGAGTAACATCTAACAATAATACGTCTTTTACATCTCCTTGGATAACTCCACCCTGAATTGCTGCACCCATTGCTACAACCTCATCAGGATTTACAGAACGGTTTGGTTCTTTTCCTAATACACTCTTCACTGCTTCTTGAACAGCAGGGATACGAGTAGATCCACCTACTAATAATACTTGGTGAATATCATTTTTTGTAAGACCAGCATCACGTAATGCATTACGTACTGGTTCCATTGTACGTTCAACTAAAGTTTTTGTCATTTCATCAAATTTAGCACGTGTTAAAGTAGCTTCAAAGTGAAGAGGTCCATCTGCACCTGCAGAGATAAATGGTAAACTAATCTGTGTTTGAACAACACCACTTAAATCTTTTTTCGCTTTTTCTCCAGCTTCTTTTAAACGTTGCATTGCCATTGTATCTTTACGTAAATCAAAACCTTGTTCTTTCTTGAATGTATCTACCATCCAATCAACGATCACATTATCGAAGTCATCTCCACCAAGTTTTGTATCTCCGTTTGTAGATAATACTTCAAATGTACCATCTGCCAACTCAAGGATAGAAACGTCAAATGTTCCTCCACCTAAGTCATATACAAGAACTTTTTGTTCT
>JAVWJF010000185.1:0-5218 GCA_036639195.1 Longicatena sp. | reverse complement strand
TGAAATTATGATTGCGACTCCAGCAATTCGTACTCAAATTCGAGAGGGTAAGATTCATCAAATTGATAACTCTATTGTTGCTGGTAAAGAACAAGGGATGCAATCGATGGATGAAAGCTTGTTTGATTTGTATCAGAAAGGAATCATCTCGAAAGATACTGCTGTTTTGTATGCAAATAATGCAGAAAGAATGTCGAAGAAAATTTCATAGAATTGAATAAGTATATAAAGTAGGAAGCTAGGTATGATGTATAGTATCTAGCTTTTTCAATGGAAAAATAAAAAAAACCGAACACATTGTGTCGGCTTTATTGTTTACATGGAGCGGGTGATGAGAATCGAACTCACGTAGTCAGCTTGGAAGGCTGAAGTTCTACCATTGAACTACACCCGCATTTCTATTGCCTTAATAATATACAATAAATTGATTATAATTTCAATACTTTTTGTAAAAAAAGTATAAAAAAGTTTCGCTTTGTGAACGAAACTTTTTTGAGATTATTATTTATGCGGGATTACATTAATGATTCTATCCGCAAGTACAGTGAAAGGCATCGTTTGTAACCAAACTTTTCCTGGTCCTTGTAAGGTAGCTAAGAAGAAACCTTCTCCACTTAGGAATTTGTTCTTCAATCCTTTTACGGTTGTGATTTCAAATTGTACAGACTCTTCGAAGATGGCAACATATCCTTGATCCACTTTAATCAATTCTCCAGGTGCTAATTCTTTTTCTACAACATCTCCATCGATTTCTAAGAAGACAGTTCCAGGTCCTTGGATTTTTTGCAAGATAAATCCTTCTCCACCGAAGATTCCTGCACCTAAACGTTTTCTAAAGAATGTAGTCAATTGAATGGTATCTTCTGCAGCAAGGAATGCGGATTTTTGTACTATTTTTGATTCCCCTTCTGCAAGAGTTAGGGCTACAATCTTTCCAGGAAAACTAGAACCAAAAGCAATTTCTGCTTGATCACGAGGACTTGTATACGTAGTCATGAAAATAGATTCTCCACTAAATGCACGTCCGATACCTTTCATCAAACCTCCACGAGTATTACTATCCATATCAAAACCATCATCCATCCAACACATACCACCAGATTCTGTAAACATCTTTTCGTTCTTGTCTAATTTACAGACAACAACAGGGAGTTGTCCCCCAACGATTTCATATTTCATAAGGTTACCTTCTTTCTATAAAGTAATCATATAGGATTAATATGTATTATTCAATGAAATTATGCGTATTGGAAATAAATATTGTAATTCTTTTTGAAAAGACATAAACTTATACTAGGTGATCATATGAAAATAGGAATTATAGGGCTAGGAAAAATAGCCAAACGTGTAGCAAAAGGAGTACAGTGTGCGCATAATGCTGAACTGTATGCTGTCGCAAGTAGAGATTTAGAAAATGCAAATGAATTTAAAGAGAGCTTTGGGGCAAGTGTTGCATATGGAAGTTATGAAGAGCTTTTATCTGATGATAACGTAGAACTCGTATATATATGTACTCCAAATGTATTACATAAAGAACATATTATGTTGTGTTTAAAATATCGTAAACATGTATTATGTGAAAAACCTTTTGTAAGTAATCAAGAACAATTACAAGAGTGTTTTTCATATGCCAAACAACAAGGATGTTTCTTGATGGAAGCCGAAAAAACGTTGTTTACACCATTGAATCAGAAATTGAAAAAGATGGTAGAAGAAGGTGTGATTGGTAAATTACGCTATATTGAAGCAGGGTATTGTACCAAAATGGATGTAGAAGAATATCCAAAAGATAGCTGGTTGTTTCGAAAAGAAGATGGTGGAAGTTTTTACGATGTAGGTGTGTATCCGATTTGTTATGCCAACCTTTTTGCGAATGCTTCTTTAGCGCATGTAGAAGTGATGAAACAAAATAGTGCTTATGCAGGTATCGATATACTTACGCAAGCAATGTTGGGGTATGAAAATGGTGTGATGGCATACGTTAGAAGTAGTTGGGGAGTAGATATGATCAATCGAGGATATCTATATGGAGATGAGGGTGTTATCATAACAGATAATTTTTGGAAATCAACAAGTGCAATCCTCAGAAAAGACGGGAAAGATACACGTATTGAAGTTTCTATGGAAAGTGATTTTACGGGAGAAATTGAACATGCTGTGGATTGTATACAACAAGGATATTTACAAAGTCCGATTCTTTCTCAAGAACGAAGTGAACAAATTATGAAAGTTTTAGAAGAAATGCATGTGTGCAATTGCGTTCATGAGGAAAAAAGTGTAAAATAACCATAAGAAATTTGGAGGAATAGATATGAAAATTGAAACAAAGTGTCTGCATGCGGGTTATGAACCAAAAAATGGAGAACCTAGAGTATTGCCGATTGTACAAAGTACAACGTATGTATATGATAGTGCTGCTGAAGTAGCAGCAATCTTTGATGATCCAACAAAAGGATTGTGTTATTCAAGGTTTGGAAATCCTACAGTTATGGCAGTAGAAGAAAAAATTGCGGCTTTAGAAGGTGGCGTTGGTGCGATGTGTACAACATCTGGACAAGCTGCGACTTTGTTGTCTATTTTGAATATTTGTGAAGCAGGAGATAGTATTGTTAGTACTCCTCAAATTTATGGGGGAACAATCAATTTATTTTCATTTACGTTAAAGAAATTAGGAATTGAATGCATTTACGTAGATGCTGCTTCTAGCGATGAAGAGATTAAAGCGGCTTTCAAACCTTCTACAAAATTGGTGTTTGGAGAAACCATCGCAAACCCAGCACTGACTGTGTTTGATATTGAACGATTTGCGAAGATTGCGCATGATATGAAGGTTCCATTGATTATGGATAATACATTTGCAACTCCAATCTTATGTAATCCATTTGAATTTGGAGCGGATATTGTGATTCATTCTACAAGTAAATACATGGATGGTCATGCTGTTCAAGTTGGTGGTGTTATTGTAGATAGTGGGAAATTTGATTGGACAAATGGAAACTTCCCATCTCTTTGTGAACCAGATGAATCATATCATGGAATTTCCTATACACAATCATATGGGAATATGGCATATATCATCAAAGCGAGAATGCAATTGATGAGAGATTTTGGGGTGTATCCAGCAGCTCACTCAGCGTTCTTATTAAACTTAGGACTAGAAACATTACATGTACGTATGAAACAGTATTGTGAAAATGCAATGGTTGTGGCGAAATATTTAGAAGCGAGCGATAAAGTGGAAAGAGTCATTTATCCTGGATTAGAATCGGATGCAAATTATGCACTCGCTCAAAAATACTTAAAAGGTTGTAGTGGTGTTATCTCTTTTATCATTAAAGGAGGAAGACCAGTTGCTGCAAAATTCATGGATTATTTAAAACTTGCGTCCAATGAAGTTCATGTGGCAGATATTCGTACGTGTGTTCTTCATCCAGCAAGTGAAACACATCGTCAATTAAGTGATGAACAACTTGTGGCAGCGGGTATTGATGGAGGAATGGTTCGTTTCTCTGTTGGACTTGAAAACGTAGAAGATATCATCGATGATTTAAAACAAGCATTTGCACAGATTTAGTTAAAGAGGTGAAGAGTAGTGCCAATCAATATACCAAATGGCTTACCAGCAAAAGAGATACTGGAAAGTGAAAAAATATTCGCATTAGAAGAAGAAGTCGCAAACCATCAGGATATTCGTCCGTTAAAGATTGCGATTTTGAATCTTATGCCTAAGAAGATTGAAACAGAAACACAGATTCTTCGTTTGATTTCAAAATCACCTTTACAGGTAGATATTGATTTTATGAAGGTAGGGAATCATGTTTCAAAAAATACAAGTGCAGACCATCTTCTAAAATTCTATGATGATTTTGAAGTGTTAAAACATAACAATTACGATGGTTTAATTATTACGGGTGCACCTGTAGAACACTTGGAATATGAAGATGTTGATTATTGGGAAGAGTTATGTGAAATCATGGAATGGAGTAAACATCATGTGTTTTCAACCATCCATATTTGTTGGGGAGCACAAGCTGGATTGTATTATCACTATGGAATTCAAAAACATGTGTTAGAAGATAAAGTGTTTGGTATCTTTCCACAGATTTTATGTGATGAATACAATTTCTTAACCAATGGATTTGATGAACTACATAATACTCCACATTCTCGTCATACAGCGATTGATGAAGATGCTCTTTCAAAGATTAATACACTAGAAGTTTTATCAAAATCAGATGTCACAGGATCCAATATCGTTGCGACGAAAGATTTTCGTGAAGTATATATCTTGGGACATTTAGAATATGGAAAAGAAACATTATCACAAGAATATTTCCGTGATTTAGATCAAGGAAAGCCAATTCAAATTCCATTTAATTATTTTCCAGAGGATGACCCCGAAAAAGAACCTGTCTTTAAATGGCGTTCTCATGCGAATTTGTTGTATCGTAACTGGTTAAATTATGTGTATCAAATGACACCATTTGATTTAAATGATATTAAATAGCTGATGTATTGGCTATTTTTTATTTTGTTGGATTTCATTATTTTTAATTACGTTGTATAATACATACAGAGAAATACAGGGAATGTAGAATAACCAGAGAAAAAAGGAGAGATAACATTATGGAATATAGGGTGTTAAATGAGAATTACAAACCATCTTTATTAGGGTTTGGGTGTATGCGATTTCCACTTGATAAAGATGGGAAGATTGATGAAGTAGAAGCAGAAAGAATGTTGGATCATGCGATTGTAAATGGAGTAAACTATATCGATACTGCTTTTCCATATCATGGAGGAGATAGTGAACCATTTGTAGGAAGAGTTTTGAAGAAGTATGAGCGTTCTAGTTATTATTTGACCACTAAGATGCCATTGTGGAATGTTGAAACATTAGAAGAAGCCAAAGCAATGTTTGAAAACCAATTGAAACGATTGGATGTAGACTATGTAGATTTTTATTTATTGCATGCAATGGATAAAGAAAAATGGGAAAAAGCAAAAGCATTGGGTGTTGTTGCATATTGTGAGGAATTAAAAGCGCAAGGGAAGATACGAAATCTAGGTTTTTCCTTTCATGATGAATATGAAGTATTCGAAGAAATGTTAACGTATCGTACATGGGATTTCTGTCAAATCCAATACAATTATATAGATACAGATATTCAAGCAGGAGATAAAGGATATAAGTTAACTGAAAAGATGGGTGTACCAG
>JAVWJF010000184.1:0-5229 GCA_036639195.1 Longicatena sp. | reverse complement strand
CTAGAGTTCTTTATCATTGAAAAACTAGCAACTCACATTACGTTCAAACTTGTAGACCCTAAACAAGATCGTCCATTTTTTATTCGTTTAGTGTTATGTTCTGTAATCGTATGTATTATGTGCCCCATCATGAGCTTTATCGCAACGCTTTTATTTAAGAATGCAGGTGTAGAAATCATTGGTGTATGGCTACAAACAACCGCAATGAATTTCCCAATGGCTTTAGGATGGCAAATATTTTTTGGTGGAGCATTCGTTCGATGGATGTTTAAAAAGATTTCCCAAGCAAAAGCATAAGATACATGCCGATTGTGGATAAAACATTCCTACTATACTTCAATCTTAAGTGTGCTATACTATATGCATATTTCAGGAACAAGGAGATGGTTCAATGTCCACAACTACCAAAAAAGCACTGGCTTCATCATTGAAAAACAAGCTCAAAGAGAAGGCACTAGATAAAATTACAATCACAGACTTATGCGAAGAATGTGGAGTCAATCGACAAACCTTTTATTATCACTTTCAAGATATATACGATTTGATTGAATGGATATATACCGATGAAGCTAGTAGAGTGATTGCGGATAAGAAATCTTATCGTAACTGGGAAGAAGGATATCTACGTATTTTTGAATATGCACTAGAAGAGAAAGATTTTGCGATAAGCACATATCACTCAATTAGTCGTGAACATTTAGAAAACTTTTTATATCGTGAAACGTATCAAGTTCTTTATCATGTGATAGAAGAAATGAGCAAACATCTTTCTATACGCGAAGAGGACAAAGCGTTTATTGCGAACTTTTATAAGTATGCTTTTGTTGGAATTATACTTGATTGGGTGAGACGGGGAATGGTAGAAAATCCACAATATATTGTGAAAGAAACTGCTATACTTATGGAGGGGAATGTTGCCCAAGCAATCAAACGGTTTTGTACGAAATAAATGCTTTTTATGAACATAGTAAAGTCTTTGTAGAATTTGTACAGGGACTTTTTTTAATCATAGGAGTAAAAAAATGTATAGGGTATTTGTCTTAGAAAAAAGAGGATTTCTAGCTTCTATTAGATAAATGTGATAGGAATGCATTTACCTTATCCGATTTCATTGTAAAGTTTCATGAAATAAAGTAAAATAATAATGTATTTTGAATTGAAACTATATAAACTAAAGTGAATTGGAAAGGATATGAGGCAAATGAAAGTATTGGTAATTGGTAAGGGCGGAAGAGAACATGCTCTTGTTCATGCAGTTAGTAGAAGTGCACGTGTAAAGAAAATTTATGCAGCTCCTGGAAATCCAGGAATGGCAAATTTGGCAGAGTGTGTTAATATCGCGGATAATGATATCGAAGGATTAACAAAATTTGCGAAAGAAAATGAAATTGATTTGACCATTGTTGGTCCTGAACATACCCTATCGTTAGGTGTTGTAGATGCGTTCCAAAAAGAGGGGTTAAAGATTTTTGGACCTACGAAGGATGCTGCACAAGTAGAATCAAGCAAAGATTTCTCAAAACAAATTATGGATAAATACGGAATTCCAACAGCAGCATATCAAACGTTCCATAACAAAGCAGATGCTATTTGCTATGTGGAAAAACATGGAGCTCCAATTGTTATAAAAGAAGATGGATTGAAAGCGGGAAAAGGTGTAACCGTTGCTCAGGATATTCAAGAAGCAATTGAAGCACTTGATATTGCTTTTGATATTCCAGGAAATAAGGTAGTTATAGAAGAATGTTTAGTAGGGTTTGAATTTTCTTTAATTTGTTTCGTATGTGATGATTTAGTACTTCCTTGTGAAATTGCACAAGATCATAAATGCGCATATGATGGAGATAAAGGACCTAATACTGGGGGTATGGGAGTATATTCACCAGTCAAAAAGATTACTGAGGACATCATTGATGAAGCTATGAATAATGTTATGATTCCAATGGCAAAAGCAATGGTGAAAGAAGGACATCCATTCACAGGGTTCTTGTATGGTGGAATGATGTTAACTAAACACGGTGTAAAAACGATTGAATTTAATGCTCGCTTTGGAGACCCTGAGGCAGAAGTTATCTTGCCTCGTTTAAAAACAGATATATGTGATGTAATTGAAAATATCATGAATCATAGTAAAACAGAATTAGAATGGGATAAAAATGTAACGCTTGGCGTTGTTATGGCAAGTGAGGGATATCCTGCTAGTTCAACAAAAGGTGCTGTTATTGAAGGCTTAGATAAGATAGATTCTATGGTCTTCCATATGGGAACCTCAATGCATGATGGAAAGATTGTAACTGATGGAGGGCGTGTATTAACAATAACTGCTAGTGCACCTACATTAGAAGAAGCGTATGATAAAGCATATGCAGATGTTCACGCTATAGCATGTGATAAATTATTCTATCGTAATGATATTGGAAAGAAAGATATGTAGGAGGGGCTTTTATGTTTAAGACAGATTTAGAAATTGCGCAAGAGTGCAAGTTAGAAAACATCAAGGATGTTGCCGCAAAAATTGGCGTAGAAGAAAGTGATTTAGAGTACTATGGAAATTATAAAGCTAAAGTTTCTTTAGATTTATTGAATCGCAATGCGGATAAAGAAGATGGCAAATTGATTTTAGTAACTGCGATTAATCCAACAAAGGCTGGAGAAGGAAAATCTACAACAACCGTTGGATTGGGAGATGCTTTAAATAAAATTGGTAAAAAGACAATGATTGCCTTACGTGAACCTTCTTTAGGACCTGTTTTTGGTCTAAAGGGTGGAGCTGCAGGTGGAGGATATGCACAAGTAGTTCCAATGGAAGATATCAACCTTCACTTTACAGGAGATATGCATGCTATTACCACTACAAATAACTTAATAAGTGCATGTTTAGATAATCATATTCATCAAGGAAATGAATTAGATATCGATATCGAAAATATAACTTGGAAACGTTGTTTGGATATGAACGATCGCTCACTTCGCTCTATTGAAATAGGACAAGGGCCAAAAGCAAATGGTGTAGAACGTCATGATGGATTTAATATTACAGTAGCTTCTGAAGTAATGGCTGTATTATGTTTATCAACATCTTTGATGGATTTAAAAAGACGTTTAAGTAATATGTTGATTGCTTATAATAGCAAAGGTGAACCTATTTATGTAAAAGATTTAGGAATTGAAGGGGCACTTGCGATGGTATTAAAAGATGCTATTAAACCGAATATGGTACAAACACTAGAACACAACCCAGTGTTGATTCATGGAGGACCATTCGCAAATATAGCACATGGATGTAATTCTATTCTGGCAACAAAAACCTGTTTGAAGTTAGCCGATTATACAGTAACGGAGGCTGGATTTGGTGCAGACTTAGGTGCAGAAAAATTTTTGGATATCAAATGTCGTTTTGGTGGACTAAAACCAAGTGCAGTTGTGATAGTTGCGACGATTCGTGCATTGAAACAACATGGAAGCGTTGCATATGAAGATTTAAAAGAAGAAAATGTAGAAGCTATGTTAGAAGGATGTTCTAACTTAGCAAAACATATCGATACTGTGAGACACTTCGGATTGCCTTATATTATCGCAATCAATGAATTCGCAACAGATACAACAAAAGAAGTGGAAGCATTAGAAAATTGGTGTAAAGAAAACAACCATCCAATGTCATTGATCGAACTATGCGATAAAGAAAATAGTTTCGCTCCATTATATGATGTTGAACAATCTATTGAAGAGAAAATAGAAACCATTGTAAAAACAGTATATGGTGGAGATGGTGTTGAGTTTAGTGAAGAAGCAAAAGCACAAATTGAACTTTATAATTCCCTTGGTTGGAATAAGATGCCAATTTGTATGGCTAAGACGCAAATGTCTTTAAGTGATAATGATAAGTTATATGGAGCACCTGCTGGATTTACAATTACAGTGCGTGAACTTCGTCCATCACTTGGCGCAGGATTTATTGTTGCGTTGACTGGAAAAGTGTTAACGATGCCAGGACTTCCAAAGCAACCAGCAGCATTAAACATGGATATCAACGAAGAAGGACATATTGTAGGATTATTCTAGGCGGATCGAAAGATTCGTCTTTTTTTTAATTAATTTCATAAATATGTAAAAATTTTAGGATTTTTGAAATTTATTTCGTATATACCTATGGAATGGTAACCCTTTTCAAGGAGGAATCATTATGATTAGGAGAGAGCAAATATACACTCATGTTGGTGAATGCAAATCTTTTCAATGATTCATTTATAAACGACCTTCTTTTGTATAGCAATCCGATAAATTGTAATTGAGTGGTCTGAATACAAGAACAGTTATATAAAATCAACGTACTTTGGTTTATGTAGATATCAAGAGGCTTTGACATGAAAATAATAATCAAGAGTAGGTGTAATGTTATGATATTACACCTTTTAATTTATACTTTCCATAAACAGATTTTTTACGATTTCAAAATCGAACAAACGCATATCTATAGATTAAAAAAACTATGCGCAAATCATATACGAATTGTTTGAGAAACGTTTTTAGGATATTTAAACAACAAGAGATAATAAAATAAATTTTTATCATCAAGTAGATCGGAAAAGAGTGAGATAAAGTATTAGATGTGATAAACTTATTATTTCCTACTAAAATGATAGTGGTTTAATTTTAAATATAAATAAAAAATACAAATTCATCTGTTTTAAAGATATGGGTGACATGGTTGAGGAACTTGAAAGCAATCAACCTATACTTCAGAGAAAGTGATGTATTCATGCGAATGTAGGGCTGTATAAGGATATCGCATAGATGATGTGTTTATTTCCATGTAAGGTGAACCACAGTATCGTACAAAGGTAATCAATAGATAAGGAATTCAATAATGAAAGGAGTATTGGCTGACAATACAAAAAGTAAATGCATGTTCAAACTATGTTAAAAAAAAGAGGTGGTGAAAGAAAAGTAAAAATATTTGAACTAAATTCAGTTAAATCACATTTAACTATATATAGTAGATGCTTTTCACATTTTCTAGGCATCGATATATTTAGTTTACAAATTTAAATGAAACAAAACTACGTATTTTATCCAACGATAGTGTTTGTTTGAAAGAAGAATGTGAGGAATCAATTTCAAGCAGAGAATGTTTAGATTTACATGAATAACTAAAGAAAGAGGAAAATTATATGAAGAGTGAAATTTATAATAAACTAGATGAAAATATTATCAAGAAGCTTCATCAAA
>JAVWJF010000183.1:0-5231 GCA_036639195.1 Longicatena sp. | reverse complement strand
CTCATGACTAAAAAATCTAAGTTATTAGTACGGGGTGATTACCCACTTATCGCCTCTCCTACGCTTGCCCAAGCGTATGGAGTACCATCTGCAATGTTCTTGCAAAAACTACATTACTGTCTGCAAAGCAGTGATGCAAAATGCATATTTGGCAAAAGGGTATCCTTGTATCTCGGTGCTATCTACACCATTACCCAAAGAATTGATTGAAGAACTTTACGCACAAGGTGTTCGTTTTATATCGACTAGAACGATTGGATTTGATCATATTGATATAGAGACTTGTAAACGATTAGGGATTCATGTTTCCAATGTAACCTATTCACCAGAGAGTGTTGCGGATTATACAATCATGTTATTATTGATGACACTTCGTAAGATGAAGTTGATTATGCAAAGCGCGATTTCACAAGACTATTCATTTAAGTGCGTACAAGGTAGAAATCTTAAAGGGAAATGCGTGGGTGTGATCGGCGCTGGAAATATTGCGAGTTGTTTGATTGCTCATTTATATGGGTTTGGATGTAAGATTTTAGTACATGCCCCACATGAGAAAGAAACGTTATTGCCATACGCAACTTTTGTTGATTTGGATACGCTATATCAAGAGAGTGATATCATTACATTACATGTGCCATTGAATGAACAAACACGTCATATGATTTGTAAAGAATCAATCGATAAAATGAAAGATGGTGTAGTTTTAATCAATACTGCAAGAGGTGCTCTAGTGAATAATGAATCTTTGATAACAGCGATTGAGGAAGGAAAAGTATCTGGTGCTGCACTGGATGTAGTGGAGGGAGAAACTGGAATATATTATAACAATCGTAAAGGCTATATTTCTAAACAAAGAGAAATGTCGATACTTAATGGATTTCATAATGTGATCATGTCTCCTCATATGGCTTTTTTAACAGAAGAGAGCAGTGAAGATATGGTCGTAAACTCTATGCTTAGTTGTAAGGCGTTTTATGAACATGAGGAAGATACTTACAGAATTTGTTAGAAATTTTAAGTGTCAAGTAAAAGTACTTGACACCTGTATAAATTATGGTATACTACTAACGTAATATTAATTAGGAGGAATCAACACATGGCTGTTAAATTAAGACTAAAAAGAATGGGATCAAAAGCAAGACCTTTCTACAGAATCGTAGCTGCAGACTCTCGTTCACCTAGAGATGGACGTATTATTGAATCAATCGGAACTTACAACCCAACAACAAACCCTGCTTCAGTAACTGTAAATGAAGAATTAGCTGTTAAATGGTTGAAAGATGGCGCTCAGCCTTCTGACACTGTTCGTAATATCCTTTCAAAACAGGGTATCATGAAACGTTTACACGACGAAAAACACGCGAAATAAAAAACAGTATGGATTACGAAAAAACTTTGTTGGATCTTGTAACACCGATGGTTGAAGATAAAACCAATGTATCTGTGAAAATGATGCCTACATTAGAAGACAATGAAATCTTATTGTATGTATATGCAAATAGTGATGACGTTGCTCGTTTGATTGGAAGAAGAGGCGCAATGGCTGCTTCTATTCGTCAAATGATGTCTGTAGCATCAAGAAAAGAAGATAAACGAGTTACCATTAAATTTGAAGCATATTAGGATGTGGCATACACATCCTTTTTCATGGTATAATAAAAAACATAGGAAGGAGTTGAATGCCTGTTTTTAGGGCTTTTATATGAAAACAATAAAGGTAGGGGTTTTGGTAAATACCCATGGTTTAAAAGGGGAAGTAAAAGTAAAACCATTGACGGATTTCCCACAATTACGCTTTGCGAAAAAAGCAAATGTATATATCGATGTTAACCAAAAAAGTATCGAGTTAACGATTCAGACAGTTCGTGTGCAAAAAGATATGTTACTTGTTACGTTTAATGGGTATGAAGATATTAATCTAGTTGAGTCTTGGAAAGGGAGTACTCTTTATATACATGAGGAACAACTTCATGAATTAGAAGATGATGAAGCATATTTTTATGAAATGATGGATAGTGAAGTCTACGATCTATCAAATCAATACATTGGGAAAGTTAGTGAAATCATTGAAACAGGCGCAAATGTAGTTCTTCGTGTAGTCAATGGAGAAGACATGAAACTGATTCCTTTTGTAAAACATTTTGTGAAAGAATTTGATAAAGAAAAGAAAATTATGCACGTAGAAATGATGGAAGGTTTATGAAAATAACGATTCTAACACTTTTTCCTGAGTTCTTCGAAAGTTTTCAATCTACCTCCATTATGAAACGTGCAATAGAAAAAGGTTTGGTAGAATTAGAGTGTGTAAACTTTCGTGATTATACATTAGATAAACACCATAATGTAGACGATACTCCTTGTGGTGGAGGGCAGGGGATGTTGTTGTCTGTACAACCGATTGCGGATTGTTTGAAGGCAATTCGTGAAGATGATTCATTTGTCATTATGATGACTCCCCAAGGTGAACGTTTCCAACAAAAAATGGCAAGAGAACTGGTTATTCATCATTCTCATATCATTTTATTATGTGGACATTATGAGGGGTTTGATGAACGTATTAGAAGTTATGTGGATTTAGAAGTGTCACTGGGAGATTTTGTGTTAACTGGTGGAGAAGGGGCTGCGCTAGTAATCAGTGATGCCTTGATACGTCTGTTAGATGGAGTAATTCAGGAAGAAAGTCATTTGGATGACTCTTTTGAAAATGGATTATTGGAATATCCGCAGTATACACGGCCAGTTGAATTCGATGGTATGCAAGTGCCAGAAGTTTTATTAAGTGGTCATCACGCCAATATCAAGAAATGGCGTTTGAAAGAATCTTTGAAAAGAACAATGCAAAAAAGACCAGATTTATTAATCAATCGAGTGTATACGAAAGAAGAAAAGAAACTGTTAAAAGAGATAGAAGATGAACAATAAGTCTTCTTTTTTTTTAGTATTTATACGCATGAAGATGAGATGTGAAAATCTTAAGAAAAATTATGCAAATAATCTGATTTTCATTTCCAAAATGAACGAAAAAATGGTATGATGATAACGGAAAGTACCCGAGCTTTCCACAATTTGATGATTTTATATACACGGTGCAAAATTATGAGAAAAGACTTTACAAACCACATTCCTTTATGCTATTATTATTAGGCCTATTGGCAACGCGGTTCCGCTGAACATTTTCTAGATTCATGAGCCTGTCGTTTAACACAAGCGAAAGGAGCGCCATAATTATGAACATGCAGTTAGTAAACGAAGTTACAAAATCACAGTTGAAGAAAGATATTCCATTCTTCAAGCCAGGAAGTACGGTACGTGTACACGTTAAGATTAAAGAGGGTGACAAGTCTCGTATTCAGGTTTTCGAAGGTTTGGTTATTGAAAAACATGGTGGTGGAATCAGTGAAGCATTCACTGTACGTAAAATTTCAAACCAGATTGGTGTAGAAAGAACATTCCCTATGCATTCTCCAATTGTTGAGAAAATTGAAGTTGTACGTCATGGTAAAGTTAGAAGAAACAAATTATTCTACTTACGCGGACGTTCAGGTAAAGCTTCACGTATTAAAGAAATTCGTTAAACTGATAAAGTCGGGTAGTTACACTCGGCTTTTTCTTATATATTTTAGACAACGGGGAGGTAAAGCATAATGGATGATCTTGCGAGAAGTAAGCATACACAAGATTCCAAAGAAACACTTGGTAAAGTGATTTTATCAAATGTGTTATCTTTGTTGAAAATTGTTTTAGTGTGCTTTATTCTTGTCTATTTTGTTTTCAATTATGTAGTTCATCCAATGCGTGTGAATGGAGGCAGTATGCTTCCTACGCTTAAAGGTGGAGAGTTTATTTTATCAAATGCATTTTCAGGGCACTTTGGTGAAATAGATTATGGTGATATTGTAAGTGCTTATTCTGCGGACTTACATCAAGATGTGATTAAGCGGGTAATTGCATTACCTGGAGATACGGTATATGCGAAAGATGAACAAGTATATGTGAATGGATTAGCAATTGAAGAGCCCTATTTGGATAATGATTTTGCGCAAAATATATTATATGCAAACGAAGTGTTTACAAAAGATTTCGATAAAGTTACCTTAGGTGAGGATGAATATTGGTTGATGGGAGATAATCGATATGTATCTATTGATTCTGTGCAACTGGGACCATTCAAACGTTCTGATATCATAGGAAAGGGTGCAGTGGTATTCTTGCCGTTTGGTAAAATGAGGGTTACGGAATGATGAAAGAAAAGAAAGCTACAGATAAAATTGATATTCTTTATAATATTGTTTCCACGATACGTTTGTTTTTTATATGTGGAGTGATAGTTTCGTTGTTTTTTGTGTTTATTGCACGTAAAGAGACGGTACGAGGAACTTCGATGTATCCAACGTTGAAAGATGATCAGACGGTATTTATCAATGTTGCGGCATCTTATACAACAAGTATCAAACGCTTCGATGTTGTTGTGGCGAAAAATTACGATACGGATGCGTTATGGGTGAAACGTGTTATTGGTTTACCAAATGAAACAGTTGAGTATAAGAACGATGTCTTATATATCGATGGAAAAGAAGTGAAAGAACCATTTTTGGATAAGGCTTATGTCGAGTCTATGAAGGCACAAGGAGAACGAGTGAACTTTACGAATGATTTCGTATCAGAAAAGCTTGGAGAAGATGAATATCTTTTGGTCGGGGATAATCGCGTGAATTCTTTGGATTCTAGAAATGAAAGTGTAGGTGCGTTTAAACGAGAACAAATCATCGCAAAGGGTGTATTGGTGATAAGTCCAATACAAGAAATGAGGTATATTGGTAATGGCGGATAGTAAGATTCAAATTCAATGGTTTCCTGGTCATATGACGAAGGCCAAAAGGGAAATGCAAGATAAGATGAAAATGGTGGATATGATTATAGAACTTCGCGATGCTAGAATACCTTGTGCATCGAAGAACCCTATGATTGATGAATTAAGTAAAGATAAACCACGCTTAATTATCCTATCGAAAAAAGATAAAGCAGAACCACAAGCGACAGCAAAGTGGATGAAGGCATTAAGTAATGAAACAACTAAGGTATTAGCGTTGGATATTCCAAAGGAAAATATTACAGGAACGGTAGTTGCAGCTTCTAGAGAATTGATGAAACCTAAAATCGATCGTATGATTCGAAGAGGGATTCGTCCTAGAGCGTTGCGTGCTATGGTGGTAGGTGTGCCGAATGTAGGG
>JAVWJF010000182.1:0-5247 GCA_036639195.1 Longicatena sp. | reverse complement strand
AAAAACCGATAAGAAATCGGTGTTTTTGTCGCGGAACTTTCATAATGATTAATTTATTCAATTTTATATTGACTTTTATTAACTAATTTTTTTGTACAAAAGCGGATGAATTTTCATGAACCATTGTAATACGCCTATGAGGATTCTCTAGGCACTGCATATAGTGGATTGAGATGAGGTAAATATCTCAATTAAAAGGAGGAAGATTCATAATGAACAATGGAAGATGTAATTGTGGATGTCAGCGTGATGGTGAAAGAATCATGGTAAATAACGAAGGTTGTGGATGCAATCGTAATCGTTGCGCATGTGCGAACACATTCCGTCCAAGCTGCGGTTGTCACAGAGAAGAAAACCGTTGTGGATGTCCAAGACCTTGCCCAAGACCATGTCCAAAACCATGCCCAACATGTGAAGACCGTTGCCGTATGCAATATCGTTCTTGTATGAAAGAATGCCGCTGTCGTGAAGAAGAAAACAATTGTGGTTGTCATAGAAGAAACGAATGTGGATGTAATCACCACGACGAAGACTAATATCTAAATATCTCTTCTTATGGTAAGCAAAAGACTCATATCCCTTTATATGGGTCTTTTTCAATTTCTGAGAAAGTAATTGATAAAAATTCAAGAATTACATAGGATAAATAGTAATAGATGATTGACTTTCATGTAAAGTGTGGTAGTATATATTTGAAAAATTAGATAAGGTTAACATATGGGGAGGTTTCTATGACCACATTAGATAAAATACAACCAGGAAGTAGCGGTTACATAAAAAGTGTTGGAGGAGAAGGCGCATTGCGTCGTCGCCTTTTAGATATGGGACTTACTCCAAAGACAAGAATCACAGTAAATAAGATTGCACCTATGGGAGATCCTATGGAATTGAATTTAAGAGGATATTTACTAACCCTTCGATTAGAAGATGCCGCTAAAATTGAATTAGAAGAAGAGGTGGCACATGGATAAGGTACTGATTGCATTAGCAGGAAATCAAAACAGTGGGAAAACAACCTTGTTCAATCGTTTGACAGGAAGTAATCAACACGTTGGTAATTTTCCTGGAGTCACCGTAGAAAAAAAAGAGGGAAGAGTAAAAAACTTCAAAGAAGCAACCCTAGTAGATTTACCAGGTATTTATTCGTTATCTCCATACACAAGTGAAGAAGTAGTTACACGTGATTTTATCTTAAAAGATCAACCAGATCTTTTAATCAATATAGTCGATGCGACAAACATTGAACGTAATTTATATTTAAGCTTACAGTTAATGGAATTAGAAACACCTATGGTCATTGCGTTGAATATGATGGATGAAGTCGAATCCAGTGGGAATCGTATTGATGTAGAGGCGTTATCACAGCGTCTACATATCCCAGTCGTTCCTATATCAGCAAGTAAGAACGAAGGTATTACAAATTTAGTATCCGTTGTGAAACGTCAAATTCGCAACAGTGAAGAACGCAAAGCACAACGTCTTCAAAAGGAACAAGCCCCACTTTTGAAAAAAGAACATAAAGAACGCTTACGTATGCCAAATCTTGATTTTTGTACAGGGGAAGTCCATCGCGCGATTCATGCGATTGCCCATATTGTAGAAGATCATGCGGAAAACGTTGGGTATCCACTACGCTTTGTCGCAACAAAATTGGTAGAGGGTGATGAACCCATGCTAAAGACGTTATCTTTGCATCAGGATGATATTGATATCATTGAAAAGATTGTGTCCAGTATGGAGCATGCTTTAGATACCGATCGTGAAGCTGCATTAGCAGACATGCGCTATTCCTATATCGAAGAACTTATTTCACAATGTGTCTTCAAACAAGGAGAAACAAAGGGAAGAATTCGAAGTGAGAAAATTGATTATTTTCTGACTCATAAATATTTAGGGATCCCAATCTTTATTCTCATTATGTTATGTATCTTCTATTTAACCTTTGGACCAATTGGTGGTACTTTACAAGGAGGTATGGAAACCCTAATCGCAAATCTAACCGATGGATTATCTGCATTCTTAACCTCCATCCAAATATCTTCTTGGCTTCATGCGTTAATCATCGATGGTATATGCAATGGAATAGGAAGTGTCTTGTCCTTTTTACCAGTGATTCTTGTATTGTTTTTCTTTCTATCTCTATTGGAAGATAGTGGATATATGGCAAGAGTTGCGTTCGTTATGGATAAAGCCCTTCGTAAGATTGGTCTATCTGGAAAAAGCTTTGTGCCCATGTTAATCGGTTTTGGATGTAGTGTTCCAGCAATCATGTCTGCACGTACGTTAAGTTCCCAAAGAGATCGTAAAATGACAATTGTCGTAACACCATTTATGTCATGCAGTGCTAAACTTCCTATTTATGGTATGATAACGGCAGCCTTTTTTCCAAACCATACAGCCCTGATCTTAATCAGTGTATATATCATTGGCATCTTAGTCGCAATCATATCTGCACTCCTACTAAAGAGCACCCTCTTTAAAGGAGATCCAGTACCATTTGTATTGGAGTTACCAACGTATCGTATTCCTAGTACACCAAGTGTTATCATGCATATGTGGGAAAAGGCAAAGGATTTCTTAAAACGTGCCTTTACTATCATCTTTGTAGCTTCTATTATAATATGGTTCTTACAAAGCTTTGATTTTTCTTTCCAAATGGTCGCAAATTCATCAGATTCCATACTTGCTCAGTTAGGAACTTGGCTATCACACATCTTCAAGCCATTAGGATTTGAAGATTGGCGTGCTTCTACAGCGTTAGTAACTGGAATTACTGCCAAGGAAAGCGTTGTGTCCACATTAAGTGTATTAACAAATGCTAGCAGTGATGCTGGATTAAATGTAGCTCTACAAAGTATCTTTACACCAGTATCCGCATTTGCATATCTATGCTTCACCGTATTATATATGCCATGTATTGCGGCATTCGCAGCCACAAAACGGGAACTAGGTTCTATGAAAGAAGCATTGTTTACCGTTCTTTATCAAACAGGGACTGCTTATGTTGTCGCATTGCTTGTGTATCAAATTGGTTCTTTATTTCTTTAGTCACCCAAACAAAATGGATGCATATACATAGATAGGATGTGATGGTATGAATCTTGTAGATATCGTAGTAATCGCAGTACTCATTGGAATTCTCGCTCTTATCTTTTATTTCACGCGAAATAAAAATGGTAAGAACTCTGGATGTGCGGGATGTCATGATAGTTGTTCTTCTTGTTCCATGTATGGAAATTTATTTGAAGAATATAAGAAGGACCATCCAGATTCCAACAAACCCTAAAGAGGCGCATGCCTCTTTATTTACATATATGGTATACTATAGAGGAGGTGCTACATATGATAAAACAATATAAAAAGAAATATCCAACGATTGCGAGTTCCTGCTTTGTTGCGGAAAACGCAAGTATCATTGGAGATGTCCAAGTACAAGAGGATTCTTCCATTTGGTTTCACACAGTGATACGTGGGGATAGTGATGAAATTAGAATCGGAGCTTATACTAACATACAAGATAATTGTACCTTACATACTGATACAGGACATAAATTAATCATCGAAGATCGTGTCACTATAGGACATAATGCTATTATTCATGGTGCATATATTGAAGAAGAATGTTTGATTGGTATGGGAGCCATTGTATTGAATGGTGCACATATAGGCAAACATAGTATCATAGGAGCTGGTGCTTTGATTCGTGAACATCAAATCATCCCAGAGAATAGTGTAGTTGTAGGCTGTCCTGGAAAAGTAGTAAAACAAAATACACCAGAACAAATTCAAGATATCCTTAACAATGCACAACATTATGCCGAGTTAGGAAAAGAGTACAAGGAGGAGTAATCCTTCTTTTTCTTAACAAAAATTCACAATAAACAAATATTTATTCTTCTATGCATCCTGTATAATAAAGAAAAAAAGGAGGTATTGTATGATAGAAATCAATAAGAAAATAATGAGGCTATTTTGGAGTCGCTGTCTAATTGTTTATATAGGAGGATTTCTTGTATTTTTTGCCTTGAGAACCATGCACAATAGCTTGTTCTTTAGTATTTTTGTGATGTTGTTGTTAGAAGTGATGGGGATTATCTTTTGTTATATTTTTATGTACAAGTATTTTAGTAACGCATGTAATGATCGTACGATAGCTATGCTAAATCAATGTGTGGCACTCCCTTATATAGAAGAAATGCAAACATTTCTTGCACAATCTAAGAACCTATGGAAAAATAAAGAAAAAAGTATCGAATTCTTAATAGCGAACGCTTATCGTTATTATGGTGACTTTGAAAAGGCACATGAAATCTATCAAAAACTCTCTGTTCAAAAACTAACCGAGTTACATAAATTTCAAATGAAAATATACGAAAGTATGATGTATATGGAGGAGGGAAATCTTACACAGGCGGAAGCATATCTTCAACAAGTTTTATCCTCTCCTAAAAAAGAACGTTTCCTTAAAATGTCCGTTATGAATTCTGTCGCAATCGATATACAAATCCTAGAAGCATCCATAAAATATAAGAAAAACGAAATGGATGTACAAGAACTATTACCAATCCTACAAAGCGCAAGAGAAGACTATACAGCTACAAAATTATGGAAGTATCGTAGAATCATAAACGTACTAGAGAAAGAAGGACGCACAGATATTGCGCTTCCTTATCGTAACATGATTTCAAATATTTCAGGGGATTTCCTACTCTTACACAACGATGTAATTCTTGGGGAGGGTGAAGTTCATGAATGAATTTAAAACACGTGTACTTTTTATTATCTTCATAGTAGTACAACTCTTCCTTTGTTTCCTATGCAATTATTTCTTCTTTTCGAATAAACAAGTATACGAAAGCATTTCCAACAATAAAACAAACAAACTCGTTATTTATGAAGAGGATGATTCCTATCGTGTGAAGCTATGGAAAAATGGAAAAGTCATGAAAACACAAACCTTAGAAGATGGTTATCGTAAGATGAAAGATGCGACATGGGTAGGCGATAACTTTCTCATGATTTCTTATGTAAGTGAAGACTTTCATACAGTTACGTTATCCTTTGATTTCACAAAAGATAATGCATATGCAGATGCCAATTCTCTACAAGATGCCGCAAAAGAATCCCTGAAGAAACAAGAGGAAGCAGAAAAGAAGCTCTTAGAGAAAGAAGATCTCATCAAAACTAAAACGGGTATCTCTCTTGAAAAGAACAGTACGATTGCGGTAACATTCGACTATGGTAAAC
>JAVWJF010000181.1:0-5254 GCA_036639195.1 Longicatena sp. | reverse complement strand
CCTTTGCAGCTAAATGAATAAGCACTTCCATATCTACTGGTATATCTTCTTTAATGGCCTCAAATTCTTCTTTGATTTGATCTTCTTTATCTTTGTTTAATAGCGTAGACATTAGATGAGGTGGTATGATTACAGATAAAATTGGAGGTACGGATAATTGTATTTTATGATCTAACTTTTCTCCTGAACCAGTTGGTAATATTTCACGAATCATATCCAGTAAAACATTTCCTCCATAAATAATGAAGTATCCCCCTGTAAACCAATTGATAACTGTCTCATGTTTATCAGGCGCAATCAATAAATAGAAACACATGATTAAATCACCAATCAAGAATAAAATACTATGAATTTGTACGGGTAGTTTATCTTTTTTACGTATGTTCAAAACAATGATTTTTACAATCGCATGAAGCAAAATCCATCCACCCACTAGTCTAGGTAATATCGCATAAAAATATTCTGGAACAGAAAAGGAGACGATTAGCACTACAATCCAAAGAAGGATATCCATCCATTGTGAAATTCTTTTTTTAATCTTTTTATAGTTTAAGAACATATTAAAGATTTTAATGACAACGACTCCTGAAATACCCGCAACTAATGTAATATAAAGCCAGTTCCATATAGATAAGCTATCAAAAAGAAAAGAGACGCCGAGAACACAAAAAAAAGCGCCACTTACAAACATCGTGAAAAAATTAAAGTGCTTTTTAATCATTTCCCTCATCTCCCTATATCCTCTTATTATATAGGAAAGTAAAAAAATCGCAATATCCTAATTCTATAATTCTCAAGTATGTTTATAGAAAAAAAGAAAACATGGAATTTTCCATGTTTAATAAGTTATCTTGCTTGTCCATCCATCGTAAGTTCCATGATTTGCACGGACTTCATTTACGATGTATAAAATATTCGCAATCAATTTCACTTCATCTAGTGGAGCGATATGAAGTACAAGAAGTTCTAATTCTGTTTCACCAGCACTTACAACATATCCTTTATTGATGATTTTGTTTTTAAAGTTCTCAGCATCCTCAACAGCATCAAAATGAACAGTGTGTTGTACAGGACGTTCGTTTTCGTGAACATCACCTTGTGCACGCATATCTTCCATGATTGCTTTTGCCTTATCTTTTAACTCATTGATTTCTTCTTCTAAAAGATTTGGAAATACTTCCTTTGCATCCTTTACAGCCTTTTTTACTTTCTTTGAAGCATTTTCCGCAAAAGCTTCCACTTTATCACTTGCTTCATCAATCGCCTCGTCAGCGCTGTCTAAAGTGTCTTTAATCTTATCTTTGACATCTTCTACACAACAAGAAGTAGGATCACTAATAGGACCTTCTTCAACTGGATCATCTTCATTTTCTGCTAATGCTTCATCATAAAGCATACCTTCATCAAGATCGATGATTTTTTTCTGCTCATCCTTTTTAATTTTATATGCAGCAAGTGCTGCTGCACCACCAAGAATTGCTAATACAGGTATTATTTTTTTCATATAAGTCACCACTTTCTAATATTATCTTTCTATGATTATATTGTATCACAAAACCTTATAGTTAATACATGAAAACTATTTTTTTCTACTAATTCCAATACCATCCCCATCTTCTAGGAATTGTGTGTCATAATCATCTCTGGTTTTTAAGTAATCTACAAAGCGTTCAATTTTGCCAACCAATTGACGAAGATTTCTAGACATCTTACGATCGCGATGTTCTACAAACCCATGAAATTGTAAATTATCAGATAAGATATACCCATGTTGTTTCACATTGCCTTCATAACGCTCAAAGAATTTGATATATTGCGCTTTGGCCGCATCGATAAACAACATATCAAACTCTCCTTCGATATGTGCTTCTAAAGCATCTCCATATAATAACGTGATTTGAGTTGCGTATTTGCTACGTTCTATATATTCTTTTGCTTTCTGATATCGAGCTTTATCTCTTTCAATCGTTACAACGCGTATATCTTTGTCTAACATTACCATACGTAGTGCAGAATATCCGATAGCACTTCCTATTTCCAAAATAGATTTAATATTGTGTTCATGAATAAAAGAACACATAAATTCTAGCCCATCTTGCATCATAATAGGAACGTTGTTATCGACTGCATATTGTTCCATTTCTTGTATTAAATTATTTGTCTCATTCTCCATTTTATCCATTTACTCCTAAATATTCTTCTAATGTGATTCCTTTATTCATAATCGTAGTTGCGACTGTTTCTCCAACATAGCGTACATGCCATGGTTCATACATATATCCTGTAATATTTTCTTTTCCATTTGGATAACGGATAATAAATCCATATTTATGGCAATTTTCTTCTAACCATTTCCCTGCAGGCGTTTCTCCATAATTATCATCGATCGCCCCAATATCAAAACATAAGCCGCTTTGGTGTTCAGAGAAACCAGGACGTGCAGAATAACGATCTGCGGCTTCTTTTCCATCACGTGCTACATAGTTATTATATAACGTTACTTGTGTATCATAGGTACGAAAACCAGAGAGTGTTGGTATATCATAACCTGCCTCTTGCGCTTCTTTTTGAAGATTCTGTAGCGCTGCATAAGCACTCGAATCCATTTCTCCAAAACTGCTTGGCAAACCATACTTCTTATTCACAATGAGTATGCCATTGATATAGGTAGGTTGGATTTCTTGAGATGTTCCTTGTGTACCTTTTTTTACTGTTACCTTATAGCTTTTCTTAGCTTTATTGCCATTCTTATCAATTGCGGTTACCTCTACTGTATAACTTCCTTCTTTTGAAGTATTCACATTCGAAGTAACTTGATAGCTCCCTTTTTTTGAACTCTCATGATATTGTAATTCTCCATCTACTGGATCTTTTATAGATTGGATATTTAATACTGGATTAAACTCACTATCGAATAAGCAACTTACTTCTTCTTCTTTGAATTCAACACTTGGTTTCTTTGTATCTTTAATTGTAATTTCATGTGTGATTTCCTTCGTTGAGGAACCATCTTTTACTACATATGTCAGTGTCTGTTTCCCGATCTTCATAACATTGATTTTAGGATATGAAGTAATCGTAGCGTTTGTGTCTTCAACAAGGCTTTTTGAACTACTGTTTTGATCCCCGTATTCTATCACATCATTCTCAATAAATGTAATGGATGATGTATCTTTTTTCGTAAGTAAATACCCTGCAATTCCAAGGATGCATATAGCAACAATTATACAGATGATAATCATCCTCATTTTTCTTTGTTTCATCTAACATCCTCCTCATATATACCCATAAGTTTAGCACGTTCCATTCTTTAGAGCAATCAAGAATAAAAAAAAGCACCATGTATATATACACGATGCTATCTAGATTATTTAACTAATTCAATGATTGCCATTGGCGCTGCGTCTCCGCGGCGAACTCTGGTTTTAATTACACGAGTGTAACCACCATTACGTTCTGCATATGCAGGTCCGATTTCGTCAAATAATTTCTGTAATGCTGTCTGTCCTGTTGTTTCGTTAACTACAACATCACGTACGAAAGCAGCAGCCTGACGACGAGCGTGCAGGTCTCCACGTTTCGCTAAAGTAATCAGTTCATCAACAACTGTACGAAGTTCTTTTGCCTTCATTTCAGTAGTTTCAATCTGTCCGTTAGCAATAACTGATGTAGCCATGTTACGGAACAATGCTTTACGGTGATCAGCAGTACGTCCTAATTTACGATTCCACATTGGTCATTAACCTCCCTTGCGAGTATTTTATTCGTATGATTTGAAGTTTAATCCCAAATCATAGATCTTATCTTTTACTTCTTTTAATGATTTCTTACCTAAGTTTCTTACTCTCATCATTTCATCTTCTGTTCTTTGTGTCAGTTCTTCAACAGTTTGAATTCCTGCACGTTTTAAACAGTTGTATGAACGTACGGATAAGTCAAGATCTTCAATCATCATAACAAGTCCTTTGTTCTGTACTTCTCCCTGTGCTTCTTTCATCACAGATTCCATATCATTCACAGCTTCATGAACATTTGTCAATAATTCTAAATGATCAATCAAAATCTTAGCACCAAGTGCAATAGATTCTGCTGGAGAAATGGAAGAATCCGTCCAAATTTCCAAAGTAACTTTGTCATAGTGTGCATCCTGACCAACACGAGTTGGTTCAGCATTGTATGCCACTTTTTCAATTGGTGTATAAATTGAATCTGTATAAATAATACCTAATGGTTGATTAGGTGATTGATATAACTGTTTGTTTGTGTCTGCACTCACATAACCACGTCCATTACGAGCTTGTAGTTCCATTTCCAACATACCACCCTCTTCAAGAGTACAGATATGTAAGTCCTGTGTTAGTACTTCTACTCCTTCTGGGCAGATAATGTCAGCCCCAGTTACTTCACCAGGTCCCTGTTTAGAGATACGAAGAGTATAAATCTCATCGTCCTGAATTTTCATAACCAGCGTTTTAATGTTTAGGATGATTGCCGTTACGTCTTCTACAATTCCTGGAATTGAAGTAAACTCATGGTAAACACCATCAACTTTAATTGAAAATACGGCAGCTCCTGGTAAAGAGGAGAGCAAAACACGTCTTAGTGCATTTCCAATAGTTGTTCCAAAACCTCTTTCTAAAGGTTCAAATACAAACTTACCGTAATGTTCTGAATCAATATATTCTTTTACTTCAAAATGTGCACGTTCGAATTTTTGCATAATTACCTCCTCAGTTTAGGTTTACTACTAACCACGTGGTCGTTTTGGTGGACGACATCCATTATGTGGAATAGGTGTTACATCGTTAATCATTGAAATCTCAAGTCCAGCTACCTGTAATGCTCTTACAGCTGCTTCACGTCCAGGACCTGGACCTTTCACATTCACTGAAATTGTCTTCATACCATTCTCTATTGCTGCTTTACCTGCAGCTTCTCCAGCCATTTGTGCCGCAAAAGGTGTAGATTTACGAGAACCTTTGAACCCTAATGCTCCTGCACTTGACCATGCTACAGCGTTTCCGTTTTCATCAGTAATAGTAACGATGGTATTGTTAAAAGTTGAGTGAATATGAGCACATCCACGAGCAATATTCTTGCGGATCTTACGTTTACGAGCGCCCGCTTTTACGTTCTTTGCCATTATTTAATTTCCTCCTATCGTCCTATTTCTTCTTATTTGCTACTGTGCGCACTGGACCCTTACGAGTACGTGCGTTTGTTTTTGTACGTTGTCCACGAACTGGTAATCCTC
>JAVWJF010000180.1:0-5306 GCA_036639195.1 Longicatena sp. | reverse complement strand
CATCGAAATAGAACATTCCCGCAACAGCAGGAAATTGATCCCAAAGCTCACTTGAACGAATATGTTTTATAATTTTCTGTTGCATAGCGCGATTATCAATGGTCATAGCTTGTGTTAATAAACCAAAGGCTTTTTCTTTATGTGGTTCATATTTCTCAGTATAAAACTTATACAGTTCACAAGACTCATTCCAAGATAAATAGTGAGCTAAACCATTTATAAAAGCAGATGCATTTAAAATATGGGCGTAATTCTCTCCTGATAAAGGGTACTGTTTCAAGATACAAAGCTTTGTAACTTCAAAGGTAATATGGTTCTTTAAAATATATACCATTTGAGATACAACGCGTGTATAATTCGCAACACAAATCAAATCTATAAGAATATAAGTTTCATCATTTCTTAGTACACGTGTGCTCATAGTATCGCTTCCAACTACAGGAAGGATACATATAGTATCTAAATAACTTTCTTTATCTGAAAACAGCATATTCCATAAAGTCTGATTGAATACCGGAAAATCATTAACAATGCTAGAAAGCTTTGTATTTAGTTCTTCTACAATATCTTTACGTTTTATATCAGGCTTTTGATAATTGCGTATATCCTTATAAAAAGGTTCTTTTGATAATGGAGATTCTTGTAAATAAGCTTGAATGAAACTATCATCATAACGCATATTAATCACCTCATCCTTATTATAACAGAGTGTACCATGAAAAAAAGGAGTTTTGCACTCCTATTTTATGGCGTATACATAGTATGATTCGTTTATACCCTATGCATGCTTATGAAAGTTTTGTAAATTTATTGCGACAGCCGTATACAATGCAGGAAATAAAATGGAACTTAAGAAGGATATAATGTTTGTATCTTGTGAAGAAGTTAAGATAAAAGTGTTGAGCGCAATGCAAATCATAATCGCAAAACCAACGTAAACACAATATTTTACCTTGTCCGTATTCGTATATCGAATCGCAAACACTCCCATAAAGATTTGTAATAGAATAAGCACTATTGCAGTACCCACGTATTGCCATATTGGTATCAACAATACATATTCTCCACTGCTAAGTTTCATTACAGAAGTAATTAATATAAGAGTTGAAATGCATCCAAAGACCATTTCTAAAATACCAACTCCCTTTAATAGTTTTTCAAATTTATTTGTATATGTATTCATTGTAAATCTCCTTTTCTCATTTAGAATAGCATATTACATTTACAAATACTAGGGTACATAAATCCAATAGAATAGGGAATGCTAGTTTTGGGAGTGATACAATGAGAAAAGAAGCATTTCGTGACGTCGTGATTTGTTGTGTAATATTCTTATTGTTTGTATTTGGCGCATCCTTATGGATACAGAAATTTCAACCATATGACAAGCAAAACACAACAACAGTAAGTGGAGAACAAGAAAAGGTTGTATATCTAACCTTTGATGATGGACCTAGTCAAAATACACAGGCTATATTGGATGTTTTAGATACCTACAAGGTAAAAGCAACTTTCTTTGTGACTGGAGAGAATATAAGCTATCAAGACTTGATTTTCCAAGAGTTTAACAAAGGACATGCGATTGGTATTCATACCTATTCGCATAACTATAAAGAAATCTACGCAAGTGAAGAGGCGTATTTGAAAGATATGGAAAAAGTGAATGCATTAATTGAAAAACAAATTGGGCATAAAGTAAATATCTTTCGTTTTCCTGGAGGTGCTAGTAATACCATTTCTCGTAAGTATTGTAATGGCATTATGAAGTCTTTGTCGGATACACTATTGAAGAAAGGGTATCAGTACTATGATTGGAATGCGAGTAATGGAGATGGAAATAGTAGTCTAGATAGTGCAACACTCATATCTACTGCAATAAAAGAGATAGGAGAATTAGACGAAGTGATGTTGTTGATGCATGATGGTGCAGGCAATAGCGCAACAGTAAAGGCTCTACCAGCAATTATTGAACACTTAGTAAAAAAAGGTTATACATTTAAAGTTATCAATTATGAAACTCCTGTTTTTCATCATCATATCGCAAATTAAATAAAAAAATGTTATAATCAAAGTTGGTGATAACATGAAAAATGCAGGAAAACGATTAGAAGATATCAAAAACGGCTATACCCTTGACGAACACAATATATACCATTGTAACTTTTGTGATGCCTGTTTCGAAGATGGAGAAATATTTCCAATTGATGGACATTTTTATAGAGCACAAAAGGCTATGGAAATGCATATAAAGAAAGAACACAGTTCCGTATTTGCACAACTACTACAGTTGGATAAAAAGAGTTCTACAGTAACTGATGTACAAAAGAAATTGTTACAATATATGTACGAAGGTAAAAGTGATAAAGAAATTGCGGAACTTACAAATACGAGTCCTTCAACTGTACGTCATCAACGCTTTGTATTCAAAGAAAAAGCAAAACAGATGCGCATGTATTTGGCATTATATGAATTGTCTTTGGAAGGTTCCTTTGATGATTTAATCGATGTACATGATGATGCACGTGGTGTTGATGAACGCTTTGTGGCAACGCTTGAAGAACAACAACAAGTATATGATACGATGTTTGTTTCACAAGACCCATTGCGTTTGAAACAAATTCCCGCAAAAGAAAAGAAAAAAATCATGGTGTTGAGAAGAATCTGTGAAGAACTTGAACCTCATCGTGTATATACAGAGAATGAACTCAATGAGTTCTTAAAAGGAATATATGAAGACCATGTAACACTTCGACGTTATTTGATTGAATATGCATTCTTACATAGAACACAGGATTGTACAAAGTATTCAATGGATGCTAACGCCATATAGAAACGCAAAAGCTTTTGTGTTTCTTTTTTTTACGCTTTTACAATAGCTAGGAAATTGGTATAATATAGCCATTGATTAAAGAAGAAGGTGAACTTATGCTACAAGATACAATTGCGGCTATATCAACAGCTGCTGTTGATGGGGCAATTTCGATTATACGATTAAGTGGTGATGATGCGATAAGAATTGCAAGTACAATCACTTCTGTTAAGGTGATGGATGCTACAAGCCATACCATTCATTATGGGTTCGTTATAGATCCTATCACCAAGGAAGAAGTAGACGAAGTTTTGATATCTGTATTTCGTGCACCTAAGACGTTCACCCGTGAAGATATCGTAGAAATCAATTGTCATGGAGGTCGTTTTATTACGAAGAAAATTTTACAAATTCTTCTATCACAGGGAGCAAGATTGGCAACTCCAGGTGAATTTAGTAGACGTGCCTTTCTAAATGGTCGTATTGATTTGACGCAGGCGGAAGCTATCAATGATATGATTCAAGCGGATACAAATGAAAGTTCAAAATTAGCGATACAAGGAATTAAGGGAAGTGTAAAAAAACTATTAGAACCTTTGATTGAGAATATGTTGAATATGATTGCCAATATTGAAGTGAATATTGATTATCCTGAATATGATGATGTAGAACAAATTACAAGCGATATTCTTTTGCCAAAGGCAAAGGAGTGGCTAGATGAAATAGATCGAATATTAGCAAATGCACAAAGTGGACAAATTATAAAAGAAGGTATTAAAACAGCAATTGTTGGAAAACCAAATGTAGGTAAGAGTAGTTTGTTGAATGCCTTATTACAAGAGGAAAAAGCAATTGTAACCGATATTGCCGGAACTACAAGAGATATCGTAGAAGGAAGAATACACTTACAGGGACTTACTTTAAATTTGATTGATACTGCGGGTATTAGAGAAACAGAAGATACAGTAGAAAAAATTGGAATTGAAAGAAGTTTGAAGGCAATTGAAGAAGCACAATTAATCCTAGTGCTGTTGGATGAAAGTCAAGGATTGGATGAAGAGGATGAACAACTCCTAGCATTAACAAAAGGTAAAACCAGAATCGTTGTATATAATAAAAAAGATTTATATTCAGATGGAGAAGGTATAAGAATCAGTGCTATTCAAAATGACATTCAAGAACTCGTTGATGAGATTCATAGGATGTTTGATAAGCATCAGATTGTTATCGAAGAACCTATTCTTGCGAATGAACGTCAAATATCTTTGATGATGAAATCTAAACAATCCATGATGCAGGCAATACAAGCTATGAAGGATGGTGTTGCGTTAGATTTGTTAGAAATCGATATTCAAGATGCATATACATCTCTAAAGGAAATTTTGGGAGAAGTACATCGAGAAGATTTATTAGATACTTTGTTTACCAATTTCTGTTTGGGAAAATAACGTTAGAAAAGACCATGGGTTCATGGTCTTTTTCATAATTGGAAGGCATCATCTAAGGTGTTTAGTACTTTATGTAACAAAGGAATTTTGATATAGAAAGAAGTTCCTTCATGAAGTTTGGATTCTACAGATATGGTACCATGTAGTTCTTTTACAATCATATGAACGATATATAATCCAAGTCCACTTTTATCTGAGTCATTATCTCGTTTTGAGTAAAACCTTTCAAAGATATGTGGAAGGTCTTCTTCCTGTATACCTGCACCACTATCTTTAAATACAACATGTACAAATTCTTCATCACTCGATAGTAGTACAGTGATTACACCATCGAATGGTGTAAAGCTTAAAGCATTATAAAATAAGTTTTCTAATAGGATACTTACTTTTTCATTTTGAGCATAAATCATACAATCATTCTCTAATAATTGTATTTGGAAATGGATTCCTAAAGCATCTGCTTCTGGACAATTTTCATCATAGAAGGATCGAAGTAATTTATTTATAGATAGGGCTTCATTTATACCCTTTGTCTTATCCAATTGTGTAATTTGTTGTAAGGATGATATTCTCTCACTCATCAATTGATTCTTGCGTTCAATGGAGCGTAGATAGTTACGAATTTCATTATCTAGATGAATATCATTTTGTTCTATCAATCGAGTATAGTTTTGGATGGCACCCAAAGGTGCTTTTAAGTCATGTGCTACATCGGAGAAGAAGGCCTTCCTTTCTTCTAATAAATGTTCCATTTCTTTTGTTCTTTGTTCGATAGCTTGTTCAAGATGTTCGTTTAATATTAAATTATCTTTCATTAAGATACGGTTACGCTTTAAAACAATCATTAAGTAAATTAAGATAATAATGAAGCTTCCATATTCTGCTTGCCAACATCCATATATTGGTTCAAACAAATTATTGAAGAAGAAATTGAAGAGTTGTGTAATAGAGAATATAGTTCCACCCGCAAGGATATATATTGCATATGTATTCTTGCTTTTGAATGCGAAGTAAGCACAGTAGAATAGGTATAATGAACTAATCCACTT
>JAVWJF010000179.1:0-5308 GCA_036639195.1 Longicatena sp. | reverse complement strand
AGAAGGATGGTAAATACATTTGAACAAAGAAGTTGTAGTCTTAACAGGGGCGGGTTCTATTGGAGTCGCAATTATACGAAGGATTGGAGTTGCTAAATCAATTGTGATTGCGGATGTATCTTTGCGCCAAGCACAGGAGGTTGTACAAAACTTATCCAATGCAGGATATGAAGCATATACGCATCAAGTCGATATTTCATCAAGAATATCAATACAAAAACTCATTGTTTATGCGAAAACATTAGGACATATCAAGTATTTTGTAAATGGTGCAGGGGTTTCTCCATCACAAGCATCGATAGAAACAATTTTGAAAGTAGACTTATATGGAACAGCAATATTGTTAGAAGAGTTTGGTAAGGTTATAAGCTATGGTGGAGCAGGAATTATAATTTCTTCACAGTCAGGACATCGTTTGCCCGCACTTCAAGAACGTGAGAATGCTTTATTGGCGCTTACTCCAAGTGAGGAATTGATGAGTTTAGATATGTTACAAAAGGATAAGATAAGAGATACATTACATGCGTATCAACTTGCGAAACGAGCAAATGTATTACGTGTACAAAAAGAGGCGTTGCTATGGGGTGAAAGAGGAGCTAGAATCAATTCTATTAGTCCAGGTATTATCATTACTCCACTTGCGAATGATGAACTTCACGGAGAAAGAGGAGAATTCTATAGGAACATGTTAAACGCATGTCCTGCGAAAAGAGCTGGAACACCAGATGAAGTAGCGGGTGTAGCGGATCTTTTGATGGGAGTTCATGGAAGTTTTATTACAGGTAGTGATATTTTAATGGATGGGGGAGCCACTGCGAATTTCCTTTATGGAAAGAATTGATTTATAAAAAATCGCATAAGAAAAGCATATGGGTTTTGCCATATGCTTTCATTGTTTATTCATCAATTTCGATATCTAAGAATTCCGCAATACTCTTTACGTCTTTATCTCCACGACCTGAAACAGTGACACAAAGAATACTGTCTTTTGGCATCGTTGGAGCTAATTTCATAACATAGGCTAAAGCGTGTGAACTTTCAATCGCTGGAATAATACCCTCTGTTTTTGTTAGATATAAGAAAGCATCAACAGCTTCTTTATCTGTAATCGAAACATACTCGGCTCTCTTTATTTCATCAAGATAAGCATGTTCAGGACCTACACCTGGATAATCTAATCCAGCTGAAATGGAATATACAGGAAGTACTTCACCTTTTTCATCTTGTAAGAAAATGGTTTTCATTCCATGTAAGACACCTGTTTTTCCTTTTGCGAGTGTTGCGGCATGATCTGGAGTATCAAGTCCTTTACCAGCAGCTTCACAGCCTATCAGTTTTACGTCTTTATCATCAATGAAATCATAGAATGAACCAATGGCATTACTTCCTCCACCGATACATGCGACAACTACATCGGGTAATCTTCCTTCTTTTTCTAAACACTGTGCCTTCATTTCTTCTGAAATTATTTTTTGAAAATCACGTACAATTGTTGGATATGGGTGAGGACCAACAGCAGAACCTAATAAATAGAACGTATCCTCACAGTTTTCTACCCATGCGTTTAACGCTTCATCGACCGCATCTTTCAAAGTTCTTGTACCTGTGGTAACCGCATGCACCTTAGCACCTAGTAATTCCATCTTAAATACATTCAAGGATTGACGGCGCGTATCTTCTTCTCCCATATAAATATCACATTCCATATCAAATAGGGCTGCGGCAGTAGCGGTTGCGACACCATGTTGACCCGCTCCTGTTTCTGCGATTAACTTCTTTTTCCCCATATATTTTGCGAGCAAAGCTTGCCCTAATACATTGTTGATTTTATGTGCACCTGTATGATTTAAATCTTCACGCTTCATATAAATTTTAGCGCCACCAAGATCCTTTGTCATTTTCTCTGCGTAATATAGTAAAGAAGGGCGATTTGCATATTCACGATAATAGTAAGATAAGTCCTCTTGAAATTTTGGATCATCTTTTAATCGATCATAAGCCTCTTCTAGTTCATTTAATACCTTTATCAATTTCTCTGGAGCGTATTGTCCTCCAAATTCTCCAAACATACCTTTGTTCATATATTTATCTTCCTTTTCTTGCCACTTGGCAGTATTTATACGTTGTAAATATAAGAACTCTGCCATCGTTTTGCGTGTATTATCATAACGCACCATCCTCTCTTTTCAGGATGCATAAGAGTGAGTATAAAAAAATCCCTCGTCGCTATTTTCATAGGACGAAGGATGTCTTCGTTATGCCACCTATTGTGTGAAAGTCACTCTTATACAAACACCATCATGTCTGTTTCCTTCGATAACGCGGGAATAGCGTCATAAGCTACTAAACGTATTGTTCACCTATGCTTCTATCAGGCCCATTCACATATGACGTTCGTGTTGAATTTCCACCTTCATCAACTCTCTATCTCGTTCATACACATATTACTCTTCCTGAATCAAACGAATTTGTTGTCTTGATTATAAAACGGAAGAAACCTAATGTCAACAAGAAAACGAAAATTATTTCAATTAACTTACATCTCTTTTCATTTATTTACATAAAAATGTTGACAATTTTCATACAATCTATTATACTGAAACTATTCAACAGCAATGAAAAGAAATAGTACACAGTTGTACCATCATAGAGAGTTCTTGGTTGGTGTAAAAGAACATGGGATATTGTGGAACACGTCTTGGAGCTGCAGATGCGAACAAAGAGTAGTGTCTGCCGGTACAGCCGTTATACGATGAACAAGTACATGGTACTTGATGAGGTCAATATCGTGAGGTATTGATAAATTGAGGTGGAACCACGCAAGTCATAAGACTTTCGTCCTCTAGTGAATGCTAGTAGGAGGAAAGTCTTTTCTTTTCATGAAGGAAAGCAAAAAGAGGAGGAATTGATATGAAGAAATTAGTTGTTACAGGATTGGCATTGTTGATGGCAATAGGAATGAGTGCATGTGGAAGTTCAGATAGTGTAGAAACTATGAGCAAAGATACGTTGATAGTGGGAATTGATGATACTTTTGCGCCAATGGGTTTTAAAAAAGATGGAAAACTTGTTGGTTTCGATGTAGAAATGGCACAAGCAGTCGCAAAAAAATTGGATAAGAAAGTGGAATTTCAAAACATTGACTGGGATCTAAAAGAAACAGAATTAGATGCTGGCAATATCGATTTGATTTGGAATGGATATTCCGTAACAGAAACTCGCAAAGAACAGGTATTATTCTCAGATGCATATATGGAAAATCGCCAGATGATCATCACTACAGATAAAACAGGAATCAAATCAAAGGCAGATTTAAAAGGAAAAACAGTTTCCGTACAAAAGAATTCAAGTGCATATGATGCAGTTATGAAAGAAGAAGCTTTCGTAAAAGAATTAAAAGATGGAAAACTAGTACAGTTTGATACCAATAACGATTGTTTCATGGATTTAGAATCTGGAAGAAGTGACGCAATTGTTGTGGATGAAACATTAGCACGTTATTATGTAAAACAACAAGATAACGGAATTAACTATGTATACCTCGATGAAAACTTTGGTACAGAAGAATATGCTGTAGGTATGCGTAAAGCAGATAAGGATTTATGCGAGGCAATTAACAAAGCGATGAAAGAATTGAAAGACGATGGAACATACGATAAAGTAAAAGCAGAATGGTTTAAATAATATACATGAGCATGTTTATGGATTTATTACCCTCCTTTATGGAGGGTTTAAAGATTACATTGTTTTTCTGGGTAGTGACATTAGTAGGGTCTTTCCTATTTGCACTACCTATGGTTTATATTCGTTTATCTAAAAATCGCTTACTTTCTTCAATCGTTCGTTTTTATATTTATATTATGAGAGGAACACCACTCTTGTTACAGTTGATGTTTGTCTATTTTGGATTGCCATTTCTTGGGATTAAAATGGATCGTATGGAGGCTGCACTTGTGGCATTCCTATTCAACTATACCGCATATTTTACAGAGATATTGCGTGGAGGAATACAGTCCATTGATGGTGGACAAGTGGAAGCTGCCAAAACCCTTGGTTTTTCTTCTCGTTATACCTTCTTACACATCTTAATGCCACAAGCATTAAAGAATTGTATTCCTTCTTTCATTAATGAAAGTTTGACTTTATTAAAGGATACTTGCCTTGTTTCAATTCTTGGAATCGATGAATTGTTACGTTATGCAAAAATAGCTGCAGGTACTTATGCGACTGTTATGCCATTTGTATATGTAGGTATCATTTATTTACTATTGAACATTCCAATCGCAAGAGGATTGAATGTAATTGAAAAACGCTTGAATTACTACTAGGAGGAAACATGATGAAAATACAAATAGAAAATTTATGTAAATCCTTCAAAGAGAATCAAGTGCTTACGGATTTGAATTTGAATGTGGACGACAAAGAAATCGTTGTTTTGATGGGTTTAAGTGGCAGTGGTAAAACAACCTTATTACGTTGTCTTTGCGACTTAGAACAAGCAGATAGTGGTAGTATTTGTATCAATGGCAATTATCTTTTGAAAGATGGAGTCATTGCGGATAAGAAAGAAAAACAAACAATATGTAGAGATATCGGTCTTGTCTTTCAAAACTATCAATTGTTTCCACATCGTACCGTATTACAAAATTTGATGGATGCGCCATTGTATCATAAGTTGATGAGCAAAGAAGAAGCAAAAACAAAAGCATTGGAATTGTTATTTCGCTTACAAATACAAGATAAAGAGGGAGCCTATCCTAATACCTTAAGTGGTGGACAAAAACAACGTGTAGCTATCGCTAGAGCTTGTATGTTACAGCCTTCCGTCTTATGCTTTGATGAACCTACGAGCGCATTAGATGTAGAATCCATTGCCTCAGTTACATCCATTATCAAAGATTTAAGTAAAGATATGGCAATTTTAATCATCACACATGATGAAGGATTTGCGAAAACAGTAGGTACAAGAGTAATCCGCATCAATGATATCAATAAGAAAACAACAAAATAATATAAAACACCCCATTTTGCGTTTGCAGGATGGGGTGTTCTTTATAAAAGTGGTAGTTGCATTTGTTCATTAGGAACAACAGATTTATATCCGTTGATAATATCTTTCATCTTATATACGATCCCATACTTCTCACATTCCTTTTTAAAGATGTTCCATAGACGTCTTGCGTCTGGTACATCACAAGAGTAAGTTTTATGATATCGCTGTTCGTACAATTCCATTTTCCCTGGGAAATAATGATTCAGCTGATGGTAAAAATAATCGCGTTGATAAGCACGTAAAGTAACACCCAAT
>JAVWJF010000178.1:0-5351 GCA_036639195.1 Longicatena sp. | reverse complement strand
AGTTGTTGGATAGATAGATGACTTCATCATGATCTCCACGATTATCAATAAGTCCACGCATCAATTGAGGTTTTGCATGTCGAAATCCATAAATGGATTGTTTTATATCACCTACGCGAAATACGTTATCCTTTTTACAAATAAGATTTACTAAATCATTTTGTACATCGTTACTATCTTGGAATTCATCTACCATGATTTCGACAAACTGTTCACGATAAATATGAGCGATTTGTCCATCATTAGCACGAAGAATTTCTAAAGCAAAATGCTCCATATCATCAAAATCGATACAATCATTTTTTTCTTTTAGAGATGCATACGCATGACGGTAGTCTTTACACATTTCCACAAGTTTCTCAATGTAGGGTTGTAGCTTTGCGATATCTTTCATAAACTCATCTTCTGTAAATAAATTCGCAAGCATGCGATCTTCAATCGCTAGAATATCTTTACGCAATTTCGCGTACTCCTTATCTTCTTTATCTGGACAAGGGGGAACAACTGCATGGGAAATGTTTATGAATTCCTGACGGAACTGTGTATAGTCTTTTGTTTGTAGAAAAGTGAATAAATTAGGGAGAGCTAGTATTTTCTGTTGTACGATCGTATGTTTTTTTACATCTTCATTATATTTTACGATATATAATTCATTAACTTTTTGGATATTCTCTTCATATCTTCTACATTCTACAAGTAAATATTCAAAGAAATTTTCTTGTAGGTCAATACTTAAATCTTCGATACGATGAATGTTTTGATAAGCGGTAGATAAAGAAGACAGCCATACATCACTGTTGGATTTACTAGATGCTAATGTCGCTAGTGTGACAATCATGGATTGTAAAGCTTCGTTATTTTCAGGACGTGCAGAAAACATCTGTGTAAGATTCACAAATACTTCTTCTTGTTTTTTATATTGAATCTGAAATGCTTCTTCCATTGCGAGGGCTTGGTATTGTGTCATTTGTCCATTGTCCATGACATGAGTAATTCGTTCTGCACGAATACCAACCATATAATAATAGTTTTGTAGAATTGATAAACAGAAACTATGAATGGTTGAAATATGGGCAGTTTGAATACTTGTTAATTGTTTGGATATAAAAATCTTTTCTTCTTCATTTGCATTTTGGTAAGCTTTTTGTAGCTCGCTTGCCAGACGCTTTTTCATTTCATTTGCGGCAGCTTCTGTAAATGTCATTGCACATATGGCATCAATAGAAACGTGATCATGCATTACCAAATCCATCAAACGGGCGATAAGGACTGTAGTTTTTCCACTTCCAGCAGATGCAGAAACAAGGATGTTTTTATGTTTTGTATGGATTGCTTTAAGCTGTTGTTCATTCCACTTAGGCATTTTCATCCGCTCCTTTCTGATATAGATCATCTTCTGGTTCTACCCATTGTACTTTATCTGTATAGTATCCTTTAAAGCGACAAATTTCATGATAATCACAATACGTACACGCATCTTCTAAAGGAGTTAAGGCGATATCTCCATGTAAAATTTTATGTCCAATCATTTGATACATCTGTGTAAAATATTTTTGTATGCTATGCAAATCGTATAGTTTACGAGCTTTTATAAGACCATCTTTACTAGCACTGATACCTACAATATGGCTTGCGTCATCATCGATTTGCGCAACTTCTTTATGCATGGTCCAACCGTTGAAACGTCTTGCTTTTTTGCGTTCAATCTCCATATCGTCTTTGCTATTGATATTGTGCGTAACGGGTTTGCGTCTAGACATACTTCCTGCTGGATAGGTAATATTCTCATTCTTTAGTGAAATGTAATATGCACCTAAGATATCTTTTCCAGTTTCTTTTGCGATGACCATAGAGTATGTTAAAAGCTGTAATTGGAGAGCCGCAAATACATTGGTTTCTGATAACGTCTTAACGGAACTCTTGTAATCAAGAATACATGCAAATTCTCTAGATTCATCAATTCGATCGATATATCCATGAAGAGCGAGCACGTAATCATCTAATGGAATTTCATAATCAAAAGGCATTTCACATCGACTTGGAGATAAGGAAGAGTGCTTTTCATAATCGTCTAAGACATGAATTGTTTGTATCATAGACTGCAATAAACGGTATTTCACATTTGTCAACGCATCTTCCATAGATGGAAATAAAGTTTGTAATGCTCCAACTTCACTTGCGATGATTTTGGAAATGATTTCTGTAGCATTTTCCGTATATCGTTTACCTGATGTATTGATGAGTGTTTCTAGGATATAATGCGATAATGTTCCTGCATAGGAATCGGGAAATCCAGGCTTCATTGGTTCTCGTAAGGATAAACCATAACGAAGAAAATATGAAAATGGACATTTTACATAGCGTTCTAAGGAAGAAATTGATCCATGTAATGTGTTGTCTTTGAGAAATAGTTGATGAGCAGTTTCTTCATCAATATGATCTTGCAAAGGGATTTCCATATAGTTTTCATGTACCGGATATGAAATGGAATCTACATTCATAAACTGTTCAATCTCTAATGCGCATTCCAATCCTTTACCTTCATACGTTCCAGATGCATAGGATATGATAATGTTTGAAGAGGTACATAATAATTTTGATAATTGTTGTTGATGATGTTGAAAACGTTCTTCCATAGATGGATACCCTTGAATGAGCGCATAATAAGGTTCATCGAAAATACCTTTCTTGACTTGGAAGGCAGGATAGTTGGATTGATTTGCACCTAATAGGAAGTGATACTTTTTGTTTATGATTTCATCACTTAGAGAGTGAACAAGGATCCCTTGATACTCTTTTGGAGTTTGTGATACATTCATTTTCTCAATAAAGTATAGCATAAAGGAGATATCTCCATCACGTTTTATATAAGGGTGAAGTTCTTGAAGAAGCGTGGTGATTTGCATAAACATGGCACGATCTTCTGTGGAAACTAGGGTTTCTTTGATGATGTTTACGATTTCTATCAATAAGGAAGGGATAGAAGGAGCGTTTTTTATGGATGTTAGCGTATTCCATAATTCTTCTTGTACTTCCTTTGCTTGCATTTCCAGTTGCTTTAACTTTTCTAAAGTAATTTCATCAATCACATTCCCACTTTCTTGAATTTCATTTACATGATGAAATGGGGTATCAAACGCACAAGAAAATACTTGTAGATATTCACGCAAGGCATGGGTGTGTTTATGTAGAAATAATCCTGCATCAAAACACGCAAGAAGATGTTCATTATCATAGTTCAAATACAGCTTGAATAATGACAGAAAACGATTTACGATAGGAGATGTATGTTGTTGATGTAATAATGTAATCGGGATTTGATATCGTTCAAAAATTTGTTTTAATAATGGTTGGTAAGTAGTATCGCACAAGGTTATATGAATATCTTCTGCTTGTAGGTTTGAGTGGATAATATATTGTGCACATGCTTCTACTTCTTGGCGCTTGTTCACTGCGTGGTAGAATTGTTTCTCACAAGTATATAATGTCTGTTCAATGAGCTTTGCATCCTTTGTGAGCAGTTTTTGTATAATATGTTGATCCTCTAGTGAATAGTAGGTATCTATGGTATATACTTGATGAAAGGAAAGGGATTCTATCTTATCTAAAAATGAAATATATTTATGTGCAGGTACTTGAATATCTCCGAATGTTTTTAAAATATCATATAGTTCCAATTGTGCTTGGGTATTTTGTGGCAATTGTTCAATTGGTATGTTCCAATATGTAATCGCATTATAGAACTGGTAACATTCTTCTAAAAATGGGGCAGTTTCTGCGATGCTTGGATATGTCTTCATATGCGCTTTTAATGGAGATATATGTTTCTTTATAGTAAAAAGTGAAGTATGCATAGAAGGAATTTCTTCATAGAAATAAGAGGATATAAATTGGATAGGTGAAAAAATACGTAGTCCCACCATACCCTTTTTTTCTTTTACGATTTGTTCTCTAATTAGCGCATGCATATGGGATGGCGCGATAAGTATGCTATTCATTGGTAACTGTGTGAAATCCATATAAAATTCCTCCCATTTTCTCTTTTTATATTATATCTTTTTCATAAGAAAAAAGATAGCCGAAGCTATCTAAGGAATTATTTAACATCTATGTTTTTTATGATATCAACCATTGCATCGTGTAAATCTTCACGTTCTAAAGCAAAGTCAATTTGTGCTTTTAAGAAACCTACTTTATCGCCAACATCATAACGAATTCCTTCGAAATCATATGCATAAACAGATTCTTTTTGTGTTAGTCGATCAATCGCATCCGTTAACTGAATCTCGTTCCCTTTTCCTGGTGCTTGTGTTTCTAGCAATTCAAAAATGGCTGGTGTAAGAATATAACGACCAAGGATTGCAAAATTACTTGGGGCATCTTCTAATTTAGGTTTTTCAACAAAACCTTTCACACAAGAACAACGTGGTGTTAAGTTTTCTTGTGGATCAATTACGCCATATTTATGTACTTGTGAATCTGCGACACTTTGTACGCCGACAACACTTCCATTATATTGTTCAAACGTTTCTACTAATTGTTGAGTTGCGGTTTTTCCACCTTTATTAACGACGATGTCATCTCCTAACAAGATGGCAAATGGTTCATCCCCTACAAATGATTTTGCGCACAATACAGCGTGACCTAATCCTCTAGGGTTTTTCTGACGAACGCTGTATATGTTTGCCATATCTGCGATTTCTTTTACCATATCTAAATGTTCTTGATCACCACTTGCCTCTAGTTTTCTTTCTAATTCGAAGCTTGTGTCAAAGTGATTTTCGATACATGACTTATAACAGTTTGTGATGATTAAAATTTCTTCAATACCACTTGCGACAGCTTCCTCGACGATGTATTGAATGGTTGGTTTATCTATGATTGGTAACATTTCTTTTGGTACTGCTTTTGTAGCTGGTAAAAATCTTGTCCCAAAACCAGCGGCAGGAATGATTGCTTTTTTGATTTTCATAAGTCTATCTCCTTTAAACGTTAACTTTATTGTACCATATATAAACATATGGACAAGGTGTATTTGTAAATTCACCTTGTATAAAGCATTGGTGAATTTTGCTATCTTAGGATCCTATCTCGGTGTAAATCCTTGATTCGTTGAAAAATCACTGGTAAATTCTTACGATTTTGGTACAGATTTTTGATGTTAACCCTATCTTAATTGAAAAAGCTTAGCAAGAAGCATATAATAAGGAGGAACAAAAGGAGAAGGAACTATGAAAATTTTAGTAACTGGTGGAACTGGTTTTATTGGAAGCCATACATGTGTTGAACTTATTGAAGCAGGACATGATGTTGTAATTATTGATAACTTGTATAACTCTCAAATTGAGGTA
>JAVWJF010000177.1:0-5372 GCA_036639195.1 Longicatena sp. | reverse complement strand
AAAGACTTTCTAAAGAGGGGAATTTGAGTTTTATTTCGAAAAATGGGCATTTTGTTAAACTTAATAAGGACGTATATGATTCGTGTTTGAAACATGATGAAGTATGTCTGGAAGTTGAGGAGCAGTACCAAAAATTTAAAGAGTTAGCAAATCGTAAACCAGATTACATGGAAGGACATGCGCTCTTGCATACTGTATATCTAAAAGCAATTGAAGTAGTGGCAAAAAAACATAACGTCTTGTTTATTCCATCGCTAATCCATCATGATGATGCACTTATGATCAAAGAAATTCCTTTATATTTCTGGATGGAAAGCATGAGCGATAATTATCATCCAATGCAATGTTTTCAAAAGATATGTTCAAATAGGCGTGAGGGGTGTGAGGTAATGATTTTACATCCAGGTTATATCGATACATATTTATGCGAAAATTCATCATTATTAAAAGCGAGGGAAATGGAGGTTGAATTTATAATGCATTTAGATAACATCGTTTCAGATAAGGATAACATCGAATTCGTGACGTACAAAGATTTCGTAAGGGGTGTTAAGTTTTGAGTTTAGCAATCATCCAACAAATGTTCGTTTTACTAATTATGATGTTCGTAGGGTATCTATGTAGAAGGGTAGGAATGCTTAATGAAATAAGCGTTCCTATCATATCTAAAATTGTCTTAAACATAGGCATACCTGCTACTGTAATCGTATCAGTGATGCAAGATAACTCACTTTCCTACAATATGCTATTACTGTATTTGGTTGGATTCATGTTGTTTAATATCATGTGTGCATGTATTGCCAAAATAGTTGTTAAAACCTTTAAAATAACAAAGGATGCAAATCTATTTCAATTCATGTATATGTTTTCAAATATCGGTTTTATGGGATTTCCTGTATTACAAGCAATTTTAGGAGAGAAAGCATTACTGTATGCAGTATTATTTCTCATTCCAAGCAATTTGATGATGTTTTCTTATGGTGAGCAGTTGATGAATAATCAAAGCAAATTTACGATAAAAAAATTGATGAATGCACCTATTATAGCGTCCTTTATTGCGTTATTGATATGTGTTTTCAATATTCAAATTCCTGAAGTCCTTATTATGCCATTGCGCTCATTGAGTAATGTAACAACCCCACTTGCAATGATGATTATCGGTATATCTTTATATGGACATAATATTCTAAAAGTAATAACGGATAAACAAGCATTGCTCTTTACAACTATTAAGTTAATGATACTACCTTGTATATATTGTTTGATTTTAAATCTGTTTCATATTCCAATATTGTTTCAAATTATATTAGTTTTGATGATGGCTATGCCAATACCATCCAATACCATTGTTTATGCAAGTCTTTATAACAAGAATATAGATTTGGTAGGGCATGTATCTATTCTCACAAGTATACTTTGTGTTTTCACAATCCCTTTACAATACCATCTTGTTTTGTTTTTAAACAGTTGTTTCGTATAATATTGGCATTTACTTTATACAGTCGTTTATAATCGTATACATACAGAATGCGTGCGCGTAGCACGTTTTTCTATTTAAAATTTAACTGTAAGATCAACACAATGAAATAGAGCATTTCGATACAACCTCACATATGATAGAAAAACTATGTGATATAGATAAATTCATTGATAATAGTGCTTAAATATGGTATATTATCTTATGTTTGGTCGAAAAAGGAGAATTCATGGATACGTATTATGAAGATATATCGAGCAAAGTGAAACAATTGATGGAGGAAGAAGACTTTCAAAGTGCTTATAAGATTTTGGAAGAAGAACTTTCTATGCCCTATATTCCAAGAAATATGGAGGCAAAACTCATTGAAGCTTACAATGCATGTCGTAGTGAATTAAAACTCAATCAAAGTAAGGTTTATGAGGAAGAAGATGTCGATGCGATGCTCGCTGGATCACTTGAAGAACAGTTTCTAGCGATTGAGCAGTTAAAGAAAAGTAATATTCGTAATCATTTTGAAGCAATTCAAAACTATTTGTCTGGAGATGTGAATGTGTTGGTTCGAGCAATGCTGATTGAAGCAATGATGGAACAAAACATTACGGATGAATTCACGAGTAAAGTAGAAGGTATGGATGTAACATTCTCTCCTTGTGCCATTGAAATGCCAATGGAGGCAGAAGGAGTTAGTGCTGCGATCAATATCTTACGCGAATGGTTTGAAAACGACAATCCAACCTTCACCATTATGTGTGTAGAAACGCTTGTAAAGGAAGCTTATATGCGTTTACCTTTCAATATTGATGAAGATGAAAAAGAGGCTCTAGCCTGTGCGATTGCTCGTTACGTATTCTTTGCTCATGAAGAATTTGATGCATGGAAAGCATTCAGTGAAGAAAAAGAACTTGCACAATATGAGGGTTATGAATTATTATTAAGTACGTATGATATCTTATAAAGAAGTAAATGAGTTGTCGTAAATATAGTAGGAGGTATGGACAATGAGTTCAACATGGGAATTAAAAGGAAAATCAACAGGAGAATTAACAACAAGTGTCGAAGGTGAAGCTTGGAAAGCAGCACAAAAGAAAACTTACAACAAAATGGCGAAAAAAGTGAACTTGCCAGGATTCCGTCCAGGTCAAGCACCAGCTGCATTAGTAAAAAAACAAATTAGTACACAGAGTGTATTAATGGAAGCAATCGATGAAGTAGCGGGAGAAGCATTATCTGCAGCTATTAAAGAACATGACTTATGGGTAGTTTCTCGTCCTTCTTTGGATGTAGAAAGTATCGATGAAGACAAAGTTACTTTCAAATTTATCGTTGCGGTAAAACCAGAAGTTAAACTTGGAAAATTCAAAGGTTTAGATATTAAGAAAGACGAAGTTAAAGTTGATGATGCGGATGTAACTGCAGATGTTGAACGTTTAGCTGAACGCTTTGCGGATTTAGTAGTAAAAGAAGAAGGTAAAGTTGAAAACGGAGATACTGCTGTTATCGATTTCGAAGGATTCAAAGATGAAGTACCTTTCGAAGGCGGAAAAGGTGAAGACTATCCATTGGTAATCGGAAGTGGTTCCTTTATTCCTGGTTTTGAAGAACAAGTACTTGGTATGAAGAGTGGAGATACAAAAGATCTTAACGTAACTTTCCCAGAAGAATACCAAGCAGCAGAACTTGCTGGTCAACCAGTTGTGTTCAAAGTAACTGTAAAAGAAATCAAATCTAAAGTATTACCTGAAATCAATGATGAATTGATCAAACAGGCGAAAATTGAAGGTGTTGAAACAGTCGATGCATATAAAGAATATGCTAAGAAAAACTTAGAAGAATCAAAAGAACGTGAAGCTACGCAGAAGTTTGAAAATGATATTTTAACTGCTGTTACAGAAGCTAGTGAAGTTGAAATTCCTGATGTTATGATCGAGGATGAAACAGATAACTTAGTTCGTGATTTCGAACAACGTTTACAATCACAAGGATTTGGAATGGAACAATTCTTACAAATCACTGGAAACACTGTAGAAGGTATCCGTGAAGAAATGAAGAAAGACGCTTTTGGAAAAGTAAAAGTACGTCTTGTATTAGAGGCAATCGCTGCTGAAGAAAAAATTGAAGTAAGTGAAGCTGATATTGAAAAAGAATTAGAAACTGTTGCGAACACTTACAACATGCCATTAGAAAAAGTAAAAGAACTTATTTCTGGTGATGCTATTTCTTATGATTTACGCATTCGTAAAGCATTAGATTTGATCAAAGAATCAGCTGGTAAGTAATCTTGAAAGACGCCTTACGCGTCTTTTTTCTTTCCTGTTTCTGATGCTGTTTTAAAAGTGTGGAAACATGTGAAATTAGCACTAAATAGTTGACAGTGCTAATAGAATATCATATACTATTAGCAGACATAGAGGAAGAGTGCTAGTATGCATCTATTTTCTAAGCATATGAGTGGATTCTCCATATGTTCTATGTGACAATCTATTTGAAAGTAATATAATAAGTTATGAGTTTGTGATATGCAGTGTAGGCTATGATAGACACTGTAACTTAGAAAGGAGTAATGAAGATGAGTGAACAAGAGTTGATCCCTACACTTCCATTGGTATGTACACGTGGTGTTATTGTATTTCCAGATCAGGAAGTCATTATTGATGTAGGAAGAGATAAATCGATTCGTGCTATCGAAGAAGCACAAGAGAATGAGCAAAGCCAAGTTGTTTTGGTTGCGCAAAAAGATCTTGCACTAGAAGAACCGAATATAAATGATTTATATGCATTTGGTACTTTATGCCAAATTAAGCATGTACGTCGTATGGAAGGTTATTTACGTGTAAAGTTTAGAGGAATTCAAAGAGTTGAAATTCAAACGGTTACCAATGATGATACGATGATGAGTACATCCTTTGTAGTTCGTAAAAATATTGCACAGGATGGTATGGAGGAAATTGCATTAGTTCGTAAAATTGCTAAGCAATTTGAAGAAATTGAAGCTGTTTCTCAAGCGATTCCAAAAGAAATGATCAATGAATTAGCAAAAGGGGTATCTGCGCCACAACTTGCAGATCAGATATCTCAGTTGTTTCCTTTTACATTAGAAAAACGACAAGAATTACTTGAAACATTAGGTATTAATGATCGTTTATTCTTAATCCTTCAAGAAATTGAAAGCGAAAAAGAATTATCTGAAATCGAAAATAAGATCAACGATAAAGTAAAAACGCGTATTGAAGAAAGTCAAAAAGAGTATTACTTACGTGAGAAAATGCGAGCGATTAAAGAAGAATTAGGAGATGTACCAGATGGTGATCAAGATGTAGAAACAATTCGCAAACGTCTTGAAGAAAATCCTTATCCAGAAAATATCAAAGAAAAAGTTCGTGATGAATTATCACGTTATGAAATGTTACCAGCAGCAAGTGGTGAAACTGGTGTTATCAAAACGTATATCGATTGGTTAATGGATTTGCCTTGGTGGCAAGAATCCAAAGACAATGATGATTTAACAAAGGCAAGTGATACACTTGACGCAGATCATTATGGATTAGAAAAAGTAAAAGAACGTATTTTAGAGTATTTAGCTGTAAAGCAAATGACGAATTCTTTAAAAGCGCCAATTATTTGTCTTGTTGGTCCTCCAGGAGTTGGTAAGACATCTCTTGCAAAATCTGTGGCAAGAGCATTGCAACGTGAATTTGTGAAAATATCTTTAGGTGGAGTAAAAGATGAATCTGAAATACGAGGACATCGTAGAACTTATCTAGGAAGTATGCCAGGACGATTCATTCAAGCAATGAAAAAAGCTGGTACCATCAATCCTGTCTTCTTAATCGATGAAATCGATAAGATGGCAAGTGATTATAAAGGGGATCCAGCAAGTGCTATGCTAGAAGTG
>JAVWJF010000176.1:0-5424 GCA_036639195.1 Longicatena sp. | reverse complement strand
AGGATTCTTATTGGTAGCGTATTTCCAATTAAGTATTGTCGGCGTAACTTGTATTGCAATTGTACTTGTGGCAATCCTTCTACTTAATGTAAATCAAGGTGTCACAATGAATAAGGAGGTTCTTGAAGATGACAACGAATTCTAATGCAAAAAAGTTAACAAACAAAGAACTACGACAAGTTTTCTGGAGATCATGTCAACTTGATGTATCATGGAACTATGAAAGACAACAAAATCTTGGATACTCTTATGCAATGACACCAGTTGTTCGTAAACTGCTTCGTGATGATCCTGAGAAAGAAAAAAGAGCGCTTCAACGTGGATTAGACTTTATGGCAATAACACCTCAATTATCAACATTATTGATGGGGATTAATGCCGCAATGGAAGAAGAGAACGCAAACAATCCTGATTTTGATGATTCCACAATTGCAGCTGTAAAAACATCTCTTATGGGACCCTTAGCAGGAATTGGAGATTCTTTGATCGCTGGTACTTTACGTATTATCGCAACAGGAATCGCGATTAGCTTTGCATCAAAAGGTAATATCCTTGGTCCTATTTTATTTCTATTGATTTATAATGTACCAGGATTCTTAATTCGCTATTTTTCATTAAAACTCGGATATAAATATGGCGCAAGCTTTATTACAAATGCAGAGAAAAATGGTTTCATGGAAAAAGTAACATATGCAGCGGGAATCATTGGTCTTATGGCAATTGGTGGTATGATCGCAAGTTTTGTTTATCTTGATTTATCTTTCATTACTATTGGTTCAGGAAAATTTGCAGAACCAATTACGAATTATCTTGATATGGTAATGCCTTGTCTTGTGCAATTGAGTTTATTTGGATTTATGTATTGGTTGTTAGGAAAGAAGATAAAAACAACCTATATTTTAATAGGAACAGTCGTGTTCTGTATTGCTTTCTGTTGGATTTTTGGTTTGTAGAAGATGAAGTTAAAAGAAAAGGATATCTTGGCAATACTAGAAGGAGCTTCTTTTCTTGCAGGAGGAGGCGGGGGAGCTTGTAAAGATGCACATATTCTTCTAGAAGCATTTAAGGAGAAATATCCAAAGGAGCCTATAGAAATCGATTTGATTTCTATAGAAGAAATGGAAGATGAAAAGAAAACAGCGGGAATTGCAGTAATGGGAGCCCCGACTGGAGGTACAAACTTAGATATTACTCCATGTATTGTAAATGCGTTTGAAAAATTAAAATCCTATGAAAAAGAGGTTACAATTTCTTATACTTTACCTCTAGAATTAGGAGGGTTCAATACATTTGTACCAATACTGATTTCACTGATAGAAAAGAACCCAATGATAGATGCGGACTGTTGTGGAAGAGCGGTGCCAGGTCTTGATACAACACTTGCATATATAAATGGTTGTACAACGGGACCTATCGTTATGGCTGATACAGATAACGATACAGTTATATTAGATATACAAGACAATCATGATGCAGAAAAGTTGGAACAACTAGCTCTACCAATTGTTGAACAATTTCATCAAAATGCAGGTATTGCAGGATGGATGTACACCAAGAAAGATATGCATGGAAACATCCCAGAAAAAACAATTTCACTATGTTTGCATATCGGTAGGATCATAATGGAAAAAGAAAAAAATATTTTTCATGCATTACAAACACAAATAGGGATAAAATCAAGGTGCATTGCGAATAAATTTCAAATAAAAGATTTTCATTCTGAACAGTCTGGTGGATGGGATATTGGTACTATTGAGTTGAGTGATGATAAAGAGGTTTATTTTGTAGCATTCACGAATGAGAATCTAGCATTATTTAAATCTGTAGAGGGAAAGAAACAGATTGTAGCTACAGTACCAGATATTATTACCTTGTATGATACTAATGAACATAAAGTCTTAACAAATGAAGATCTTATGGAGCTATATCATAAGAATACGTTATTTGCACATACTGTATCTGTTGGAGTTGTAAGAGCGGATGAATTATGGTATCAAAAGAATACAGATGGAATATGGGATACATATTTTGATTTAATACATTATCAAGAAGGTGTTTTCACTATTTAAGAGTACTCAAATACATATAAAAAGATGAAAGGAATAGAGATTCTATGTTCTCCCTTTCATCTTTCTTTTACCGTTTCTTAATAGGATGACGAATGACTGTTTTTAGGTTTTCAGGTTTGCATTTACGAGGATCACATAGGTATATTTCATGATGCATACGATTTTGTCCTGTTGCCATTTTGGAATGAAAATCCAAAGCGTATCCTTGTTCTTCTATATAGGAATGCATTTTCTCTACACTTGCTGGTTCATCATCATAAGAACCCTTATGCATGATTTGTACACAAAGACCTTCCTCTATTTCCATATAGGTAGTATTGGATACATCCACTTCTGGATGTTTTTCATGATAGGATGTACATGCCCAATCAAATACCTCTTTGTTTACAAATTCAGGAAGACGAATCATGGATATCCAAGAGAAATTATCCTTATGTAAAAAATCAGGCATTTCATAACCATCCATCCACCAAAATCCTTCTAGTGGAGGTACTACATAATCAAAGTATCCATCGAGTGGTTGTTTTGATAGCTTACTCATCTTAATGGTAAAACTTATCCCATAAAGAATTTGCAGTGCATGTTGATATTCGCCACCTTCTTCATTAGGATTGCCTTTTCCTTTTACCGTTACATAGGACATTCTAGGTACTTCAATAATCATAGGTGTGGTCTTGGGAAGATATAAATCTTTGTATGCTTTTTTGTAATCTAACTTTTCCATAATATCCCTTCTTTCATAGAAATCATAGCATATGAAATATGCCATATGTATGTCATATTACTCTAAAAATAGATAATAGTTGTAATACTTTCAAAAACGCGATAAAATAAGACTGCTAAAAGTGAGGTATAAGATGATGTTACATAAACAATTTTTTACTTCCGAATCAGTTACGGAAGGACATCCAGATAAAATTTGTGATCAGATTAGTGATGCAGTATTAGATGCGATACTGGCACAAGATCCAACAGCACGTGTAGCGTGTGAAACTTGTTGTACAACAGGTATGGTTATGATTATGGGAGAAATCTCAACAAATTGTTATGTGGATATAGCAAGTATCGCAAGAAATGTAGTACTTGATATAGGATACGATCGTGCAAAATATGGATTTGATGGGACAACCTGTTCTGTATTAACATCCATCGATGAACAATCCAAAGATATTGCATTAGGTGTTGACCATTCATTTGAATCGAAAGCAGGTGGAGAAGATAACAATGGTGCAGGTGATCAAGGAATGATGTTTGGATATGCTTGTGATGAAACTCCAGAGTATATGCCATTACCAATTTCTTTAGCACATCGTTTATCAAAACAATTAACAAAAGTGCGTAAAGATGGTACGTTAGATTATTTACGTCCAGATGGAAAAACACAGGTTACGATTGAATATGACAATGGAGAACCAAAACGTGTAGATGCTATTGTTATTTCTACACAACATTCAGAAACAGTAGAGTTAGATACCATTCGTGAAGATCTAAAGAAACATGTTATCGATGTGATTGTAGATGTAAACTTAATGGATGAAGATACAAAAATCTTTATCAATCCAACAGGTCGCTTTGTAATTGGTGGACCTCAAGGAGATAGTGGACTAACAGGGCGTAAAATCATTGTAGATACGTATGGTGGAATGGCGCGTCATGGAGGAGGAGCTTTCTCTGGAAAAGACCCAACGAAAGTTGATCGTAGTGCAGCGTATGCAGCTCGTTATGTAGCAAAAAACATTGTTGCGGCAGGACTTGCGAAAAAATGCGAAGTACAACTTGCGTATGCGATTGGAGTTGCGCAACCAGTAAGCTTACTTGTAGATACATTTGGTACAGGAAAATTAGAAGATGACGCAATTGCGGAAATCGTTCGTAAAGAATTTGACTTAAGACCAACAGCAATTATCAAAGAGTTGGATTTACGTAAACCAATTTATCGTCAATTAGCATCTTATGGCCATTTTGGTAGAGATGATTTGAATGTAAAATGGGAAAGTGTAGAACCAGCAGAAAGATTGAAAAAATATTTATAATCCTGTGAAATTTGCAGGATTTTTTTATTTTTATTATTGGTTGATCATGTATAATCCAATGCCTGTTGACAATACTATCATTAGTAAAGGAGTGTCTATATGAAAGCAACAGGAATCGTACGAAGACTTGATGATTTGGGAAGGTTGGTAATTCCCAAGGAAATTCGAAAACAATACCGTTTAAAAGAGGGAGACTCTATTGAATTCTTTATAGATAACGATAAGATTGTAATACAGAAATTTGATATGATGTCACGACATATGGAAGAAATTAATATCATGTGTGAGACATTAACCGCAATCTATCAAAACACAGTGCTTTTCATTCAAGAAGAGTGGTTAGAGCGATATGATCGTAAAATACGTGAAGAATTTATAGAGTTAACACATATTCATAGAATGAGAATGTTTGAAAAAGAAGTTGTATTTCAAGATAGTGAGGAAGCATCAAAAGGGATTATATATCCAATTACTGCATATGGAGACTGGTATGGTGCTTTTGTGGTAGTTTATGATAAAAAGGATTTAGAAAAAGAAGAACTCTATGCATTAGAAGCGTTTGTACAACTTTTATCTCGCCAACAACAACAATAAATGGTAAACTTATTGGTAGAGGTGAACATCATGCGTTTAGATAAATATTTAAAAACAGCACGTATACTGAAAAGAAGAACAGTATCAAAAGAACTCGCGGATAATGAACGAGTTTACGTGAATGATAAAATTGCAAAACCATCTACCGATGTAAAGATAGGAGATATCATTAAAGTAATATTTGGGTATCGAGAACTTACGGTTCGTGTATTGATGTTGTCAAAGCAAGTGAATAAAAATGATGCGGCTTTGATGTTTGAAGTGATAGAAGAAAAATTGATAAAAAAAGAAGATACAGCTATCCTATAAGGAAATGGTATCTTCTTTTTTGTATTGATAGGTCGTGTTTTATTTTTTTCTAAAACAAGTACTCTCTGATAGAAATAGACCTAAAATTGTTAAACCTGCTCCTATCCAAGTGATATAGGTCACATTCTCTCTTAAAATTAGAAATGATGTAACAATGGTAACCACTGGTACTAAATAAATATAAATGCTAGTCTTTAAAGCACCTAATGTTTTCACAGCGAAATTCCAAGTGACAAAGCATGTCGCAGAGGCACCTAATCCAAGATAGATAAAATTAAAAGTATTCGTGTTGGTTGGTCCAATATAAGCATAACCGTTTTCAGGCTTGGGTTTGACTGACCATTTATACTGAAGAGCATGAGAACCATCATCTGTACTCTCCGAACCATCCAGTACAATTGCAGATCCGACGACTATGG
>JAVWJF010000175.1:0-5499 GCA_036639195.1 Longicatena sp. | reverse complement strand
GCATTATCACCATCAGTGATTTCCCGCTTTAGTGTTTCTTGGGTAATAATATTGCTGATTTCTTCTTTGCTAGTTTTTAATTCTGGACATAGCTTTTTGAGCAATTTCCGCACACAATCAGCAACAGTTTCATCTGTTAACAATTGCCCAATGACAAATCTATTCATGATTGATTTTTGTTCTTTTAAATCGTTAAGCGTGAATTTGGAGCTTTTTCGATTTCCCTCAATTGAAAGGTATGCGAGTATTTCTAAGTCAGTAGTATTTTTTGTGGATAACTCTAAGAAATCAAATTCAGCAATAAGTTTGTTTTCTACAGGTTGTGAAAACTCTATATTATATATTTGCCACTTGATGCCATTGGTTAATACAACCCATTCAATACCTTCATTAGCTGCGTAATTTGTTGCTTGTCTGATAAAATCATTTTTAAGATTAAGACCAATTGCTTTACATTCTATTAAAAATTTTAATTTATCCTCTACTTTGATTGCTAAATCACAATATGTTTTCTTAATTGCATATTCAGAGGTGATATTTACAAGCTTTTCGTATCCGAAGACATGTTCCATTATGTCTGTAATTATAGTGACTGTATCACTTTCATTGATATCTGCATCGCGTGCTTTCTCCAAAATTTTTTTATACTTGCGCAAGCTTTTGGTGAATCTTTCTTTTGTTTTTTGATTGATATTCATTATTTTACCCTCCATTTGTATGTAAACATCTATAGATGTGTTTACAAAATTATCCCCAATGATGATCTTTGAAAAATTATATTATTCATTTCTATATTATTCATTTATTTTGATTCTTTTACGAGTGTTAATTGATAATTTGTTTAATATATCTACTGACATTTTATCATACTTTAATGAAGAACGGTATTCTTTTATATAATCACCACATCAGTCTGTAATCTATAGATTATGCGATTATCAAAATAGGAAGCTCTTAAAAAAACTGATTATAGAGTAGAAGAATCATGATTTAAGCAATGTAAGGTGAATTTTAATAATACATATTAAAAAAGAATATCGGTATGATTGAGACACGATTGCAGGTGAATGCTGGGCGTGATATGATAATGAAAAGAAAATTTTGAAAATAATTTTAAATAAACAATAAGTTTTGTAACGAAAGCGCAATATTTCATATACATTGATGAAGGGAGGAAATCATGATCTATACAAAAGAGGATTACTCACAGATTTATGAGCAATATGTGAAGGTCGTTTATGGTTTTCTCTTGAAGAAATGCCATGATAGATCAGTCGCAGAAGATTTAACACAAGACACCTTTCTTGTGGCTTTATCAAAATTAGACGCATATGATGGCACCTGTAAAATCAATACGTGGCTGTGTGGTATTGCAAATCGCCTATTGCTAAATCATTTTCAACAGAAACAACATCTCGAACTTAATGAAGATATCGAACAGCCACAAGTTGATTGGGATGCAGTAGGAACTTTAAAATTTATACATGATTTAGATGAGCCTTATCGAGAAGTTATGTATTTAAGATTGAGTGCGAATTTATCATTTGCACAAATCGGAGAAATCATGGAAAAGAACGAGAATTGGGCGAGAGTAACGTTCTATAGAGGAAAAACAAAAATTAAGGAGGCAATGAAAGATGAAGATACCTTGTAGTATAATTAAAGATTTGTTACCAAACTATATTGATAATTGTACAAGTGAAGAAAGTAACGTTTGTATAAAAGATCATTTGGAAGAATGTGAATCTTGTAAAGCACTTTATAATGAAATGAAAAAACCTTTGCCATATGAACAACAGGAGGAGATTAAATTTTTGAAGAAGATAAAGAAGCGCAATACGAATAAAATTATTCTTGCAGTATTTTTGACAATTGTACTATGTATATGTGGAGTTCTAGTAAAATCGTTTGTGATTGGGAGTAGAACAACGGATCTCACCATATCTGATATCCAATTAAAGAACAAGACAATCACTGCTTATGTGTATCCTATGTCCGCGAAAGATCGTATTTTTGATATGAAATTGGTAAGTGAAGGGGATGAACAATTTGTAAGTTATCAACGAGTTTTACCATCTGTTTTTCATAAAAATAATGATGTACAGCCAATAGAAATAAATATCGATGACATAGAAGGATATTTGTTGTTGGGAGATTTTGTATTTGATAAAGATGGAAATGTTTATAATCGTAAGGTATATGATTTATTCAAAAATAGAGTACCTTATGTCGGAGATGTTTCAGGAGTACAAAAACTAATATCTATTGCATATTCAGATATTATCAATACTGGTTACGGATTAAAGTTAGATACCGATAAAGAACCATATTCTATGACTTTGACATTTGATGAAGAAGCTTCCTATTATGATTTTGAGGCTATGAAAAGTGTAGCAAATCTAGTACTAGCAAGTATTGATAATTGTAACAAAATGACGATTATAGTAGGTAGTAATAAATTTACGATTGAGAACTCAGTGAAGCCTAAAAATTTAAAAGAATTACAAAAGATGGTCATTGATTATAAGGTAGGTAAAGAATTCGTAGATTATGAAGCGTTACTTAAAAAAGAACACGTAGCAATACTTGAGGAATACGAAATAACACTTAGAGAACTTTCTTCCCTTACCGTGAAACTTGAAAACAAAGATCTGAGTGAAAAAGAACTATTAGATTTAAAAAAGAAAATTCAACTTCTAAGTGAGCAGAAAGAGGCTATCGAGGAAAGGCTTTAACGATTAGAACATCAACATATTGATAAGTAAGGCTCCTGTGAAACATAAGAGCCTTTTTCTATAGAAAGCAAATGCAAAGTATGCTAAAATTTTCTGTAAGAGGTGAGATTTATGGAGTTATTACAGGCCAGTCTATCAGAATTAGAAGAAATTGTTGAACTAACGCAAGAATCTATTCGTAACACGTATCCAAAATACTATACAAAGGAAGTTGTTGATTTTTTTCTTGATTTGCATTCTCGAAAGAATATCGAAAAAGATATCCAATCTGGAACTGTGTATTATGTAAAAGTAAATGATGAACTTATTGGTACAGGAACATTTCAAGATAATCATATTCATCGATTATATATTGCATCTCATCATCAACGCAATGGTTATGGAACTTTCATTATGAATGAAATGGAACATCAGATTGCTCAACATTATGAGGAAGCTTTTCTTGACTCCTCTCTTCCTGCATGTTTCCTTTATGAAAAGAATGGATATCAAAGTCTAGAACACTGTTTTCATGAACTAGCAAATGAGAAAATACTTGTCTATGAAATTATGCGGAAATATCTACATCAGACAACTCTAAAATTTAACTATGATGGGAAAGTATTTGTTCCTATTACAAATGCTGAAAATGGAGAAGTAGATGAACAAAGTATATTTACATATCATCAAAAAGGTACTTTATTTTGGGCAGAGTATCAAGGTGGTCATATACAATATGGTACGATGGTTGGTACGGTTGATGAAGAAGGACATATTGATTTCCATTATCAACATGTGAACCTACAAAATGAAGTGCGAATCGGAAGATGTCACAGCACACCTACAATAGATAACAATGGTAAAATCGTGTTATCAGAAGAATGGGAATGGTTAAATGGTGATCTTTCCAAAGGAACATCAACTCTTATCGAAAGATAACTTTAGAAAGCGAGAAAATCGCTTTTTTTCTTTATAAAATCAGAGGAAATATTTGCTTATAGGGAACTATGCATGCTATGATATTGAGAGATATAACATTACTTTATGCACTACAAGGAAACATATAGAAGAGGGCAAATGAATGGAAGAAAGATTTTGTAAAGTACTGATCGTAGATGATGAATTTATTATTCGCCAAGGAATTTCTTATATGATGAATTGGGAAAATGAAGGCTTTAAAATCGTCGCAGAAGCATCCAATGGAGAAGATGCTCTAACAAAAATAGAAGAGTTTCATCCAGATATCGTGGTAAGTGATATCGTGATGCCAAAGATGGATGGGATGGAGTTAACCAAAATTATACGAGAAAAATATCCAGATATTCGCGTGATTATTTTGAGTAGTTATAGTGAGTTTGATTATGTACGAAATACATTCCAATATGGAGCTGTGGACTATATTTTAAAGCCTACCCTAAGCCCTGAAAGTATTCTGCAAGCATTGAAGAACGCTGCCTCACAAATTAATGGAATGGTATTGCATAATGCACAGTTTGATCAAATTAATGGACCCTTAACCCAATATATTTTGGGATATGTCGATGAACTCCCTAAAGAAGATATCCAAAGTTTTTTTCACGATAACAATTATATTCTTGTGGCGACCAACATTGCCTTTCATCCCAATAAAAAAGAAATACGAAATTTTTTCCAAGTACAACTTGAACAAATACCAAATACACATGTTTGTTCTATGTTGGTAAATGAAGAAGTCTTACTATGTATTTATTCATATGCGCAAGAGGAAGTTGCTTCTCTTCATCAAAACATACGCAAAGAATTGAGTGGAAAAGAGCTTTGTTTTTTAAGTGAACCTTTCTATCGCATAGAAGACATCCGTGAACTTTATCATAAGCAAATTGTTCCATCATTAAAGAATCGTTTTTACTTGAAGAATCAAAATTTGGTATCTTTAAATATGCAAATTGCGAAAGAAAGGGAGTTGGAGCGTTTTGATAATCGAACGTTCGCTGGATTATTGTCCTCTTTACACCTTAGTGAAGCTATGGATATTTTTTATGCCTATGTAATGAACGCATTACAAGCACGTAGTGATGAATTTGAAATCAAAACATTTGCATGTAATAAATTATACAACTTCATATCTGTTTTAGAAGAACGTGATTTCAATGAAAAGAGTATTCGTTATTTCAAACTAGATTGTTTAAGTAAACTAGAATCGGCACCATATATGGAGGATTTTCAGAAGGAATTAAAGCAAATCTATGATGATTTTCAAATCATCATTACAAATTATGAACTGGAATCTAATCAAGCAATGATCAATCGTATGATGAAGTATGTATACGATCATTACGATGAAGCTTTGACGCTAAATGATTTAGCACAGAAGTTTAATTTTAGTTATCAGTATTTATCTAGCTATTTTAGTAATCGCACGGAGAAGACGTTCATTGAATACCTTAATGAAATTCGTATTGATCATGCGGCAGCATTCTTAAAAGAACAAGACTTGCCAATTTCTGATATTGGAATAAAAGTGGGATATTCCGATCATAGTTATTTCTGTAAAGTCTTTAAGAAATATAAAGGGATGACACCAAGTGAATATCGAAAACATTAAAGGCTGTAAGAATCGTTTAAAACAGTGGATTTCCCACAACTCGCTGTTTTTTAAGATTATTTCCATAGTTGTACTAGCTATGGTAACGGTAAGTATCGCCATCAGTATGATATTGGTATACATATCAGATGAGGTTTATGTGGAAACATATAGCCATGCAAATAATAAAATCATTTCGCAAATTAGTAATGAATATTATTT
>JAVWJF010000174.1:2377-5607 GCA_036639195.1 Longicatena sp. | reverse complement strand
ATTGGGGATTAATCGATATTATCGTTTTTTTTATTCACGAAAAAACTTGATTGTTTCAAAAACACTATATTGATTGTAATATCCAAAAATTGTATTTCTTCATTTTACTACTTATTTTCTACTGTAAGGATTCTTGAATGCTCTATGATATTGGAGTTGCTAGTGATGTTTGATAGTCGTATAATAACGCTATAAATAAATATTTTTGAAAGGAAAGAGCATATGAACATAAATATTATAAGTGAAAAGGATGGCTATTTCATCCGATTGGCTAAAGCTGAAGATATCACAAATTATTACGAACAAAATTTTAATCCTTTAGATAAAGAAGTTGCACGATTAACAGGCAGTAAAGAAGTGTTTACGAAAGAAGAAGTTACTTCCTTTTTCCTCAAATCTCTTGAAGATTCTGCTCGATACCTTTTTTTGATTATTGCACCTGATGGAAGCATTATAGGTGAAAGTGTAATCAATGAAATTGATTGGGATTTGCGCTGTGCTAATTTTCGTATTGGTCTCTTCCATAGGAATGTAAGAGGAAAGGGGATAGGGACTTGGGCCATAGAAGTTACCCGTGATTTTGCATTTGAGAAATTAAAAATACATCGTTTAGAACTCGATGTGTATTCCTTTAACCCGAGGGCAGAGAAGGCATATTTAAAAGTTGGTTTTAAGAGGGAAGGCGTTTTGAGAGATGCTGTTAAAGATGGTGATAAATATGCGGATGTTATATTGATGTCGATTCTAGAAGATGAATGGAGATCAATAAAGAAATAGAAGAAAGAAATGTAAGCAATCAATATAGCAAAGTACTATTAGTACTTGTAGATATTGGGGATATTCAAAGTTTTGACTTATGAAACGATTGTACAAAATAAAAGATCACTCTATTTACTAGGGTGATCTTATTTATAGGTTGTACTATAATGCAAATACGATAGCTAAGAAATGTAGAATACTAGCTAGGTTGATACAAATATGCCATATGGAATGGAAATATTTTTTTTGTGGTTTGGCATAAAAGAATGCGCCAATGGTATACATGACTCCACCTGCAACAATTAATACTAGAAATGAAACAGATGCTTTTTGAATTAGGGTAGGTAGAAACAAGATTGCTGTCCATCCCATAATCATATAAAGTGCCATTGATACTTTTGGATAACTCTTCTTAGCAATCGATTTCAATAAAATACCACCTAGTACTGCGCCCCATTCGATAAGTAAAATAACGAATCCTTGCCATCCACCAATTAGGGATAAAGCGACAGGGGTATAACTTCCAGCAATTGCGAACAAGATACAAATGTGATCCAATTTACGAAACACGTATTTGTGGTTTGTCCCAAAAGGCATACAGTGATAAATCGTTGAGACCAAAAACATAAGAAACAAAGATATAATAAAGATAGATACTCCACTTGCTTTTGTAGCTCCACCTTCGCTATAGGCATATATTGCTGTTATAGGCAAAGAAATCAAACATATGAATGCCATAATTCCATGGGTAATGCAATTCGCAACTTCTTCTCCAAATCCTAGACGGAACATATTGCGCATAGATTTTTCTTCCATTTATAATGCACCTCCAATTTTGTTTATTATTTTAACACAATCTTTATCAAACCACAAATATATGCTATACTATTATACGGTATATGCAAAAAATTCATGTTATATAAAGGATTCCTTATAGTGAATTTGGTGGAACGGAGGCATTATGTTTTTAAAACGTATAGAACTGCAAGGATTTAAGTCGTTTGCAGATAAATCCATCATTACATTCGATTCCGATGTTATTGGGATTGTTGGTCCAAATGGATGTGGAAAGAGTAATATCAATGACGCCATTCGCTGGGTGCTTGGAGAACAAAGTGTGAAGTCTCTACGTGGTAACAGCATGAGTGATGTCATTTTTAGTGGATCTACAGCACGTAAACCAGTCAATATGGCAGAAGTAACTCTTGTGTTTGATAATTCTCGTCATATGTTGGGTGTAGAATATGAAGAAGTGGAAGTTACTAGAAGATTACACCGACAAAATAGTGAGGCAGAATACTTTATTAATAAAACACCTTGTCGTTTAAAAGATGTTTTAAATCTAGTGATGGATACAGGATTAGGACGTGATTCTTTATCTATTATATCGCAGGGAAACATTTCTGCATTTGCGGATGCGAAACCAGAAGATCGACGTGCGTTGTTTGAAGAAGCTGCGGGAGTCGCAAAATATAAGAAACGTAAAAATGAATCTTTGTCTAAATTGAATCGTACACAAGAAAACTTGGCGCGTTTAGAAGATATTGTTTTAGAATTAGAACGTCAAGTAAACCCTTTGAAACGTCAGGCGAAAAAAGCAGAGATTTATAAAGAAAAGAAAAAAGAGTTGGAAGTCATTGAAGTAAGTGTGTTGGTCGATGAAATTGAAAAATTGAGTGAACAAATCGATACCCTAAAGAAAAAGGCATTTGATTTAGATTCACAAAAGGTAATGCATGAAACTACAATTCAAGTAGAGGATAATAAGAATAACGAATTACGTAATGAAATGTATCAATTGGATCGTGATATCAATCGTTTACAAGATGAATTTGCGAAATTAAATGAAGAGAGTCGTATTCTAGAAACTAGAAAGATCGAATTAGATGAAAAGCGTAAGTATGCATTAGAATTCGCGAGTAATGCGGAAAAGGCTAGAGAATTAAAAACAATGGTCGAGGAAGCACATTACGAATATGAAGATCGTGCAAAACGTTTGAAAGAGTTGGAAACAGATATTGCGTTAAGTAAAGAAAATCAAATCAAAGTAGATGGGGAATTGGCTGCTTGTATGCAAGAGAATGAACAAGCATCTTCTCTTTTAAATCGATTGGAAAATCGTAAGTCTGTATTAGAAAACTTAGCAAGAGAACCATTCAACCATCAACAGGCTGTAAAGGCTGTTTTAGAAGCGAAATCAACCTTAGATGGTATATTGGGTGTGGTATCTCAGATTTTCCAACCACAGACTAATTATGAGACGGCTATTTCTAATGCACTTGGTGGGGCGATGTATCATATCGTTACGGAAGATGAAGCTAGTGCACGTCATGCGATAACATTCTTAAAACGTAACCAATCTGGTAGAGCGACCTTTTTACCATTGACCGTTATGAAATCAAGAGGCATGAATAGAGAGCATGTGGTATTGGCACAAAACTGTGTTGGATACTTAGGTGTAGCGAGTGATT
>JAVWJF010000174.1:0-2367 GCA_036639195.1 Longicatena sp. | reverse complement strand
TTGTGTATTGGCAAAAAAATGTTTTGGTTTATTAGGTGGTTCGATTTTTTTCGTATTAAATGAAGAAGCCTTTGATACATTGAAAGAATCTTTGTTAGGAAATGTATTGATCGTTGATAATTTAGTAAATGCGAATGAAATCGCAAAAGTATTAAGACACAATTATAAAATCGTGACACTTGAAGGTGATATCGTCAATAAAGGCGGTAGTATGACGGGTGGTAAAAACAAGAATAATTCAACACCGTTAACCATTCAAAAAGAACTTCAACAAGTACTATCTAGTTTAGAGGGACAAGCGTTGAAAGTAGATGGGTTACGAAATCAATTATATGCGCTTCAAAGTAAGAAAGAAAAGATTGCCTCTGAGCTTGTCCAAATGCAAATATCCAATGCACAATTGGATCAGATTGTAAAAGCAAAATGGGCGAAATATGATCGTTTGCGTGCGGATTATGAACAGATTGCACCAGATGAAGATTTAGAAGATACTGCGTTATTGGAAGATGACTTGGTTGTAAAACTTAGTTCCTTGCATTCTCGTTTGGATGAAATCTCAACTCTTACAAAAGGGAAACGAGAACGTCGTATGAAGGCGGGAAGTGATGTAGAACGTAAAGAAGGCGCAATTCGCCAATTACGTCGTGACTTAAATGTTCTACAAAATGAACAACGTGATGTAGAAGTAAGTCAAGCCAAAGCAGAAACGAAACTTGAAGGTTCTTTAGAACGTTTATCCACGGCCTATGAGATGACATTTGAATATGCACAAAGTCAGAAAATGGATACGGATATTCAAGAAGCTCGTCACAGTGTTTCACTCTTGCGTCAAGAAATTGCGGCTTTAGGAAACGTGAATTTAGATGCTCCTGAAGAATATAAAGAAGTAAGCGAGCGTTATGAGTTCTTAACGAAACAGCGTGAAGACTTGATTCTTGCGAAAGATAAAATACTAGAAGCCATTGATGAAATGGATGAAATCATGGTGAAACAGTTCAAGGAAATGTTTGATAAAATAAATGCAGAATTAAATGATGTATTCCGTTCACTATTTGGTGGAGGAAAGGCTCGTTTGTTCTTAATAGATCCTGAAGATATTTTGAATACTGGTATCGATATCGATGTACAACCTCCTGGGAAAACTGTACAAAATATTCGTTTGTTCTCAGGTGGAGAAAAAAGTCTTATCGCAATATGCGTTTTATTCTCAATCTTAAAAGCACGTACGATGCCACTTTGTATTTTTGATGAGGTGGAGGCTGCACTGGATCAAGCAAATGTGGAACGTTTTGCGAAATACATTGCGCAATTCCGTGGAGAAAGCCAATTTATAGTGGTTACACATCGTCCAGGAACGATGGCACAGTGTGATGCTTTATATGGCGTTACGATGCAACAAAATGGTGTATCACAATTGTTAAAGGTAAAACTACAAGATGCCATTAATTTGGTGGATAAAAAAGAAGAGGTGAGTGCTTAATGGGAATATTTTCAAAATTAAAAAAATCCTTTCAAAGTAAATCGGATGGAGATCGTTATCTTAGTGGGTTAGATAAATCAAAGAAATCATTTTCAGAGAGAATACGAAAACTTGCTTTGGGATTTACTGGAGTAGATGAAGAATTTCTTGAAGATTTAATGATTGCACTTTTGGAAGCGGATATAGGTATAAAGACTGCGCAAAAAATTGTGGATGAAGTTGAAAATAGAGCGATGGATCAAAAATTGAAGTCCTTTGATGAAATCAGTGAATGTTTAGTCGAAGTAATGCGTGATATGTATGTATCGCATGAAGATAAAGAGTTTCAGAAAAACGAAGATGGTCCTACTGTTATTTTGATGGTTGGAGTCAATGGAAGTGGGAAAACTACAACTACTGCTAAGTTAACGAAACTGTTTCAAGAAGAAGGTGGCAAAGTTGTGTTGGCCGCAGCTGATACCTTTCGTGCAGGTGCCATTGATCAACTTGCGACATGGGCGCAACGTCTAGACGTTCCTTGTATCAAAGGGAAAGAAGGTGGAGATCCAAGTGCAACTTTAGTAGATGCATGTCGATATGCAAATGAACAACATATGGATTATTTGATTGGAGATACCGCAGGCCGTTTACAAAACAAAGCGAATTTAATGAATGAATTAGGGAAAATGAAACGTGTCATTGAACGTGAGATTCCTGGTGCCCCTCATGAAGTATGGTTGGTGTTGGACGCAACGACTGGACAAAATGGGATTTCACAAGCACAGATTTTCTTAGAAACTACAAATGTTACAGGAATCATCCTGACGAAGTTGGATGGAACTGCCAAAGGTGGGATTGTAATCGCAATACGTGATTTACTAGGTCTTCCAGTAAAATATATTGGACTT
>JAVWJF010000173.1:0-5649 GCA_036639195.1 Longicatena sp. | reverse complement strand
GCATATTTTTCAAATGTTGCAATTACTTTTTTGAAAATTTTTAAATTTTTTAGCGAAAGCATTTCTGTCATCAAGATATGATATACTAATATATATTATATGAGGTGAATTTATGAAAAATTGGATTAACAAAGCTGTCTTTTATCACATCTATCCTTTAGGATTATGTGGTGCCCCACGTTTCCATGAAGAAACGATAACCCATTCTATTACCAAAGTATTGGATTGGATACCACATCTAAAACAGATGCAAATAAATGCGTTATATTTAGGACCTGTATTTGAAAGTTATGAACACGGATATGATACAAGTGACTATCGTATGCTTGATCGTCGTTTAGGGGATAATGAGGATTTTAAAAGGGTGTGTGATGCTCTTCATGAAGAAGGTATTCATATTGTGTTGGATGGGGTGTTTAATCATGTGGGAAGAGAATTTTTTGCGTTTAAGGATATTTTAAAAAATAGAGAAAATTCTAAGTATTTGAATTGGTTTGTGAATGTTCGTTTTGATCAAAACAATCCATACAATGATGGGTTCAATTATGATACATGGCAAGGGTACCATAACCTTATAAAGTTGAATTTAAAAAATGAGGAAGTTGTACAATATTTATTAGAATCAGTTGGCATGTGGATGGATGATTTTCATGTGAATGGATTGCGATTGGATGCGGCAGATTGTATTGATTTAGAGTTCTTCCATCGTTTGAAGGGATATTGTAAGGGAAAAGATGAATCTTTTTGGTTGATGGGAGAAATCATCCATGGGGATTATACTGTATGGGCTAATAATGATACTTTAGATTCAGTAACGAATTATGAATGTTATAAGGGGCTATATTCATCTCATAATGATAAGAATTATTTTGAAATTGGACATTCTCTTAATCGACAGTTTGCGAAAGGGGGAATCTATGAACACTTACATTTATACAACTTCGTAGATAATCATGATGTTAACCGACTTGCGAGCACATTGAAAGATAAAATAGATTTAGTGAACGTGTATGCCTTACTCTATACAATGCCAGGCATTCCTTCTGTGTACTATGGTAGTGAATGGGCGATGGAAGGTAAGAAACATGATGGAAGTGATGCGGATATTCGTCCTTCCATAGAAATCGAAAAGATGAAGGACATACCTCTAACTAAACACATTGCAAAGCTAGGGAGTATACGACAACAATATCCAGTGTTATTTGATGGGGCGTATGAATCCATTTCATTAAAGAATGTACAGTTTGTATTTAAGCGTTATAATGAAGAAATGAGTCTTACTATTGTGTTGAATGTAGCGGATACTGATTGTGAAGTGGATATCGCATCTCAAGGAATGGATTTATTTGATGTGTTAGAAGATACATCTTATCCTTGTATAAAGGATAACGTGCGTATATGTGTGAAAGCAAAAAGTTCATGTATTCTAATAGAAAAACAGAGTGTAACACCTCCAAAAACCCTCATTCAGAAAGAAGATAAGAAAACTTTGATAGTAGAGAAACCTTTACAGAAACCACTTGTGGTAGAAATAAATGAAGATCTTCCTTTAGGGCGTTATGAACATTTTAAAGGAAAACATTATGCTGTATTATATGTTGGATACCATAGTGAGACTTTAGAGAAATATGTTGTATATCGCCAACTGTATGGAGAAGGTAGTGTGTGGGTACGTCCACTAAGCATGTTTAAAGAAAACGTGGAAGTAGATGGGAAACAAGTGCCTAGGTTTCGATATATAAAAGAGTAAAGGGAGAAATCCCTTTTTTCTAATTATATAAGTTTTCTATAGAATAAAATGATAAAAATATACTTTAAAGATGGATAGTTTATCTTTCAAAGAGGTGGGAATATCTTGTTTTATAAAAATAGTTTAGAAAATAAGTGAGTAGAGGATAGAAAATATTTAAAAAGGATATACAAATATAATAACAAATTTCTATTTCATTTTAATAAATGCTATAATATATACAAATGAAAAATACAAAGTTTCAAAAACGATATGTATGAAATGAAAGATGAGAGAAGGAGTAAAGAACATATGAAATCCATCCGAAGTAAAATTATTTTGCTTGTTGTAGGATGTGTGGTGGTATCCTCAGTAGCCATAGGAATTATGAGTTTTTTTAATGCTCGTCATGTGGTATTGCAAGATTCTAAACAAATCATGAATCTTTTATGTGAAAATAAATCAGAAAATTTTAATGAAACCTTCAAACGAATCGAACAATCTGTTGAAACGTTGCAATTTATGTTGATCAAGAAGTATCGAACGCAATAGAATCCCTTAAGACGACGCAAGAGTTTGATGAATTTTCAGAACATATGTTACCAACAACGCTTGCGGCAGCACAAAATACAGAGAATGTTATTAGTGTTTACTTTCGCTTTGATCCTACCTTTTCATCTACTCCCTCTGGCCTGTTTTATACAGTTGATGATGATGGATCCTTCAAGAAAGAAGAACCTACGGATCTTACCAAGTATGAAGAAGATGATACTGCTCATGTAGGGTGGTTTTATGGCGCAAAAAACACAGGGAAGCCGACATGGTTACCACCATATTATAATGAAAATATAGGTGTTGAAATGATATCTTATGTAGTTCCACTTTATTATCAGGAAACCTTTATCGGCGTGGTAGGCATGGATATCGATTTCGAGCATATAAAGAACGTTGTATCTGGCACTAAAGTATATGATAGTGGATATGCTTTCTTGACAGATGATAAAGCACATATTGTTTATCATAAAGAATTGAAAAGTGGAACAAATTTGATTGATTACAACCAGGGTGAATTTAAATCAATGGCAAAGGCATTGTTGAAAGAAAGTAAAGAAAACGATGAACTTATCGATTATTCCTATGGAGGTATTTATAAACAAGCTACCTTTCAAAGCTTGGAAAATGGAATGCGCTTTATAGTTTCTGCGCCAACAGATGAAATTGACGAGCAAGCAAATGCGCTCTTGAGTCAAATACTGATGGGAAGTTTTGTTATTCTATTTATTACGATTTTATTAGTGTATGCTTTTAGTAAACGGCTGGTGCATCCATTAGCAGAGTTAACAAGTGCAGCAAAGGAAATAGCAAATGGGGATTTAAGCGTTACTATTACTCATCATTCAAAAGATGAAGTTGGAGTTCTTTCTGAGGCTTTGCGACAAACAATAGCACAACTTCGTAAAAGCTTTGATAAAATTAATGCGCTTGCATATATAGATTATTTAACAGGTACGAAAAATAAGACAGCCTATATGGAACATGTTTTCAATATAGAGGAAAAGATGAAACAAGAATCGGTTCGTTTTTCTGTTATTGTTTTTGATTTAAATGATTTAAAGATTGTAAATGATACATTGGGGCATGATGCAGGAGATGGGTTTATATTACACGCAACAAAGATTATTCAAGATAGTTTTCAAGGTTTCCCACTATATCGGATAGGTGGAGATGAATTTGTTGTGGTTATAGAAAATCAAACAATACATAAAGAACGTGAAATGTTATCACTGTATTTAGAAAAGATAGAAGAGTATAATTTTGGGCAAGAAAATGTTAAGATATCCATTGCATATGGGGTGGCAAGTTATGAATCTGGTGTAGATAATAGCTTTAAAGATGTGTTTAAACGTGCAGATAATGAGATGTATGAGTGTAAACAAAAAATGAAAGGAAAAAAATAAGAGGAGAGTAGGGCGATTGCATTTAGTTGTAGATTTGAGAATACATGAAGAAAAGATATATAGGTTAGAAATGTAATCTTTTGGTTAAAAATGAAAGAAACCAATATTTCTTATTTCTATTCCGCATTATTCATATTATAATGAAACTAGTGAAGGGATGTAGGAAATGAAAATATTGGTAATGAGTGATACCCATGGGGAACTTGAAAAAACACGTAGGATATTAGAAAATAGTGAACCTGTGAATATTTTCATTCATCTAGGTGATATTGGATTTCCTTTACAAGAATTATCAAAATTTCACTTGGTGTGTGGAAATCACGACAAAGATTCCTCTTTGCCTTTGGAATTAATTATGGATTTAGAAGAACGTAAAGTGCTATGTATCCATGGAAATAGATTTGACGATGAGACCATTCTAGAAGTTTTATCACAAAAGAATATTAAGAGTGAGGATTTAATGGATTTTTGTATGTCCACCTTATATGGTAAAATTGCATCCTATGCGAAAAGAAAAGGGTGCGATACTGTATTTTTCGGGCATACACATCATCAGTTTTCAGGAGTTGTAGATGGTGTTACATTAGTGAATCCAGGTTCTGTATGTTTTGGTACACCACAAAGTGGATATGCTATTGTAGAGATACAACATATGGAAATGGTTACTAGACTTTATCATTGTGATGAAGAGTCTGGCTTGGATTCATAATAGAAAGAGGAAAATGTATGTTTACAAAATTATTAAAGAAATTAGGATTCACAAAAGAAGAGGCAAGCTGGATCCTTTATGATGTTGGAAATAGTGCACAAGTATTAACCACTTGTACTGTTATATTTCCAATGTTAATCGCTAAGATCACACCAGGGGATAGTAGTGTGTATGTGGGATGGGCAAATGCAGTGTATGCTATTATATTGGCACTGATATCTCCAGTATTAGGTACCATGGCAGATTATAAAGATAAGAAAATGAAGATGTTTAAATTCTTTCTTTTTCTTGGAATTGCGGGAGGTTTTGGTTTAGCACTACCTTTTATCGACTATAAAATGGCAATCGTAATTTTCATTATCGCAATGCTAGGCTACAATGGTTCTATTATCTTCTATGATGCATTTATTGTAGATGTGTGTGATGATGATCGTGTTGATAAAGTATCTGCTGCAGGATATGCATGGGGCTATATTGGAAGTGTGTTACCTTTTATTATATTTATTATTCCTTTCGCTGCAGTTACTTTGTTTGGGGATGCGAATGGGGATTTAGTACTTGGTGGATTTACATTGTCTTATCGTTTAGCTTGCGGGTTAACAATGGGGATGGCGGTTATTTGGTGGTGGCTGTATTCACGTCCAATGTTGAAAAATGTAAAACAAACGCATTATCATGAACCAGTACCCAATGTAGTGAAAGAATCCTTTTCACATTTATATCATACGTTTAAAGATGTAAAGAAGAATAAAAATATCTTTCTGTTTTGTATATCCTATTTCTTTTATATCGATTGTGTAAATACGGTTATTAAAATGGCAGTAAGCCTAGCAACGGAAATGGGTATCAGTGATGTTATGAGCTTGGTTGTCGTTATCTTTATTAATGTTATTGCTTGCCCTGCATCTATCTTCTTTGGTCGATTGGTAGGTCGTTTCGGATCTAAGAAAATGATTTATGCAGGTATTTTTGGATATTTAGGAGTGATTCTTGCGGGAGTATGATTCCAACAAATATGAATTTCATTTGGGTAGTTGCAGTATTAGTAGGTTTATTCCAAGGTGGTATTCAATCGGTATCTCGTTCCTACTTTGCGAAACTTATTCCTAACAAAGAAGATTCTAATGAATTCTTTGGTTTCTTCTCTGTCTTCTCAAAGTTTTCATCCATGAAATTAATCCTCACGTTCCGTTATTAATAAAGCTTTATATCACAAAAAACATCTCGATTAGCAGATTCTTTTGCTTTCAAGC
>JAVWJF010000172.1:0-5699 GCA_036639195.1 Longicatena sp. | reverse complement strand
ACTCCTGCACATATCGAAAAAAAAGAAATGCAATATCTATATGATAGTGATGAAGCATTGATTTTCATGGATAATGAAACTTATGAACAAATTGAAATTCCAAAAGATAGACTGAAATGGGAAATTAACTTTTTGAAACCAAACGACAATGTAAACATTTCTATGTTTGAAACAGAAGTGCTTGGTGTTATTTTGCCAGATAAAGTAGCTTTAGAAGTTGTAGAATGTGAACCAGCAGTAAAAGGTGACACAGCTACTTCTGCTAGTAAAAATGCAACTGTTGAATCTGGTTTAGAATTAAAAGTACCACTGTTTATATCTCAAGGAGAAGTGATTTTAGTAAATACTTCTGATGGAAAATACTCAGGAAGATACAAAGATTAAATAAAATGACGATAGGGAATTTCATTTTGAAACCTATCGTTATTTTTTGTTTCTAATAAAAATAGAAAAAAGTTCATTTATTAGCTATAATAAGTACCAATGATTCATTATTTTTGGTATAATAAAGCTTAGATTAGGAGGTAATTCGAATGGAAAAATTATCTAGGGTAAAAAAATTCGAAGATTTGCGTAAATCAATTGATACTGAGAATGCTGTGAGTTCTTCAGCACATGATAATATGGAGGTTGAACAGCAAGAGGTATTAAAAAAATTTGATTCTTCTATTTTGAAGAAAGTGGAAATCAAAGAGGATTCTTCTTATATTCCAGAACGTGAAAAATCTCGTGTGCAAGATAACGAGAATAAAATTGAAGATACTTTTACCAACGAATACCTTGATGACTTTATTCGTGAAGTACGCGAATATAATATCCAGAGAGGAAATCGTGAAAGTGAAGATACACAAGTAGATATCCTTTCTCAATTGAATGCTGCTAATCGTGCAAAACGTACACATTATGTAAAACCTATTCAGGAGGACCCCTCTGTAGAGTATACTTCTGGATTAAGTAGAGAAGATATTGCACTTGAAGTACAAAGTTTATTACAAGAAGAAACTGCACCAATTCAACCTTCTTCATTGGATGAAGACATCTATGCGACTACGGAGATGATCATCGATCATCAAAGTGATGTTATAGAGGAACAAGAAATTCCGGTTATTCAAAAAAAGATTATTCAACCAGTATATGATATGGAGAATACGGATGCATTTGAACCCATCCAAACAGCTCCATTACCTGATGAACACTTACATAAGAAATTAATGGAAGAAACACAACAGTTACGTGTACAAATGGATGAATATGAAGAAGAATTGACTGATTTATCAGATGGAGTAGAAAAAAACAATAAATTATTAAACTTTATTTTATGCTTTCTGATTCTTGTTTTACTTGTAATTATTGGTTTTATAGGATATTACGTATGGAAAGGTGGAGGTTTCTAACATGCGTTTTAATATTGCAATTGATGGTCCAAGTGCAGCTGGTAAGAGTACCATTGCCAAAATATTAGCGAAAGAACTTGGTTTTGCTCATTTAGATACAGGAGCAATGTATCGCTGCGTTGGTTATTATTCAAAAATAAAAGGTGTAGATCAAAGTGATGAAGAAGCATTGTCTTCTTTGATTGATACTATGAATATTGAATTTGATTCTGTAGGGAATGTTTTTATTAATCAACAAGATGTTTCAAAAGAAATTCGTGAAAACGATATTTCTATGATGGCAAGTAATGTTTCTGCGTTTCCCAAAGTACGTGAGAAGTTAGTTGCTTTGCAACAAAAAATGGCGGAAGAAAAAGGCTATATTATGGATGGTCGTGATATAGGGACGGTCGTTCTTCCAGATGCAGAGGTAAAAATCTATATGATAGCAAGTGTGGAAGCACGTGCACAAAGACGTTATGATGAATATATCGGAAAACATATAGAAGCGAATTATGATGAAATTTTTAAAGATATAGAAAAGAGAGATTATCAGGATATGAATCGTGAAACTTCTCCTTTAAAGAAAGCAGAAGATGCTTACGAAATTGATACATCTACTATGAGTATCGAAGAAGTCGTAACTGCTATTCGCCATCTAATATCTGAAAAACACTGTTAGGAGGTGGATTCAGCAGCACTGCTGAAGTAATATGATAAATGGAATTGTCGCAATCGTAGGACGCCCAAATGTTGGGAAGTCCACAATATTTAATCGAATGATCGGTGAACGTAAGAGTATCGTTGAAGATACACCTGGTGTTACACGTGATCGAATTTATGGAAAAACCGATTGGTTAACCAAAGAATTTCGCCTCATTGATACGGGTGGAATTCAAATACAGGATCAAGATTTCCAAAATGAAATTCAAATGCAAGTTGAAATCGCTATTGATGAAGCCGATTGTATCGTATTCATCGTTAGTGGTAGAGAAGGTGTCACAAGTGATGATGAATATATCGCAAGAATGTTACAGAAATCTGGTAAAAAGATTATTCTTGCTGTGAATAAAATAGATGATGAATCTATGAAAGCTAGCATTTATGAGTTTTACGGTTTGGGTGTCGGTGAACCAATTGCAGTCTCTGGAGCCCATGGTATTGGGATCGGGGATGTATTAGATGAAGTAGTGCATTCACTTCCACAACAAGGCAAAAACGAATACGAAGGAATGACTAAATTCTGCGTAATTGGTAGACCAAATGTTGGAAAGAGCTCTTTAGTGAATGCGATTTTGAATCAAGATCGCGTTATCGTATCCAATATTGAAGGTACTACAAGAGATGCTATTGATACACCTTTCAAAAGAGAAGGAAAAGACTACGTTGTTATTGATACTGCAGGTATCCGTAAACGTGGAAAAATCTACGAAAATATTGAAAAATACTCTGTATTACGTGCTATGAGTGCAATTGAAAGAAGTGATGTTGTACTTGTTGTTATTGATGGAGAAAGTGGTATTCGTGATCAAGATAAACATGTTGCTGGATTTGCACATGAAGCAGGTAAGGCAGTTATCATCGTTTATAATAAATGGGATACTGTTGAAAAAGATGAATTAACCATGGTGAAAATTGAGAAAGAGATTTATGCACATTTCTTATATTTAAACTGAAAAAGCAAAGAATTCAAACGCTTCTACCTATGATTGATGAAGTACATGATTATTCATTGATGCGTATTCAAACCAATGTGTTGAATGAAGTCATTATGGATGCTCAACTTATGACGCCTCCACCAACACATAAAGGACAACGTTTAAAAATTTATTATGCATCTCAGGTTGCAGTAGCTCCGCCTACATTTGTATTGTTTGTAAACGATCCTGAGTTACTACATTTTAGTTATAAACGATTCCTTGAAAATAGACTTCGCGAAGCATTTAACTTCAATGGTACAACGTTACGTATTCTAGCAAGAGAACGTACAAGATAGAAAAATGATACCTATGCGTATCATTTTCTTTTGACCCTAGATTTTACATGTAAATTCATGTATAATTAACACGCATTTAGAATCGAATGAAATAGGAGGTAATATCATGGGCAATATCGTCAATGAAATTAATAGAAGAAGAACCTTCGCAATTATATCCCATCCCGATGCTGGTAAGACAACCTTAACGGAAAAGCTATTACTATATGGTGGAGCTATCAATCAAGCGGGAAGTGTAAAAGGTAGAAAAGCGAACAAACATGCAGTCAGTGACTGGATGGAAATAGAAAAACAACGTGGAATCTCTGTCACTAGTTCTGTACTACAATTTGAATATAATGATTGTTGTATTAACATTTTGGATACTCCAGGACATCAAGACTTCTCTGAAGATACTTATCGTACACTTATGGCTGCGGATTCTGCAGTTATGGTGATTGATGCTAGTAAAGGGGTAGAGGCACAGACAAAGAAATTATTCAAAGTATGTTTGTTGCGTAAAATCCCAATTTTTACATTCATTAACAAGATGGATCGTCAAGCAATGGATCCATTTGAATTGATGGAACATATTGAAAAAGAATTAGGGATACATACCTATCCTATGAATTGGCCAATCGGATCTGGAAAAGAATTCAAAGGTGTCTATGAACGTGATCATAATAGTATTATTGCGTTTCATGGAGGAGACCATGGACAAAAAGCAGCGAGTGTAACTACAGGGAATCTTGAAGATGAAACATTTCGAGATGTTTTAGGAGATCATTTCTTCGAAAAGTTACGTGAAGATAGTGAACTTCTTAATATTGCAAGTACAGAGTTTGATCAGGATGCTGTATCGAACGGAATATTAACTCCTGTTTTCTTCGGTAGTGCTTTGACTAACTTTGGTGTACAACCTTTTCTTGAACATTTCTTAGATATGACAACTGCACCATTAACAAGGCACATAGAGATCGTATTGCCTTTATGCGTATTTGTTCAGGTAAGTTTGAAAAAGGTATGGAAGTTACATTGATGCAACAAAACAAAAAGATTAAACTTTCTCAACCTCAACAATTCATGGCACAAGATCGTGAGATTATTGATGAAGCATATGCAGGAGATGTTATTGGTGTATTCGATCCAGGAATCTTTTCTATCGGAGATACGTTATGTGACCCTTCCTTCAAATTCACACCAAAGGAATCACCCAAATCGCACAAGAAGGTGCTATCCAAGTTTTCCAAGAAATTAACATTGGTATGGAAGAAATTATTGTTGGTGGGGTAGGGGTATTACAATTTGATGTATTGGAACAGCGTTTAAAAACAGAATACAATGTAGATATTAAATTGGAAATATTGCCATTCCAGTGCGTACGTTGGATTGATGATCAAAACATTGATCCAAACACCTTGAACTTAACGAGTGATTCCAAGCGTGTTCGTGACTTAAAAGGAAGAAACTTAATTATCTTCATGAACAATTGGGGGATTAAGTGGGCACTTGATCAAAATAAGAACCTAACGTTAACCGATGTAGGAACTGTAGAATAATATATGCGAAAGCGTATGTTATTCTTTTTTTTGTGAATACTACAAATAAGGAGGGATTCATAATGAGTGATGACGATATTATCTGCACTTGTATGAGTGTATCAGTAATGGATATTAAAAAAGCAATCGAAGCAGGAGCAAAATCATTTCCAGAGATACAAGAAATCACTGGTATTGGCACAGTATGTGGAGCCTGTGATGATGATGCACAAGTATGTGTAACTAGATTATTGCGTGAGCATAAAGAGCAAGTTCAATAGATGACCTGCTTTTTTTGTGGTTTTTATTCTTACTTTCTATAAGAATCTTTTTGAAATAGTGTCATAATCTATTCTTTCTTAACATAAGTTTAGAATGACTAAGGGAGGTAACGTATGAATACCACAGAGATTATGAAAAATATTGCGCAAAGATGCGGTGGCGATATATACTTAGGAATCGTTGGTCCAGTACGAGTAGGTAAATCTACATTCATCAAATCATTCATGGAAAAAGCAGTGATTCCATACGTGCAGGATGAATATGAAAAAGCTCGTATGATTGATGAATTGCCACAAGCAGGCGTAGGTAAAACCATCATGACTACAGAGCCAAAATTCGTACCTAATAATGCCGCAACAATCGAGTTTGATGATGGATTTAAAGTAAATGTACGATTAGTAGATTGTGTTGGTTATGTAATACCAGAAGCAAAAGGATATAAGGATGAGGATGGCATTCGTATGGTTCGTACACCATGGAGTGATGAACCAGTACCATTCAATGACGCCGCAAAGACTGGAACTCAGAAAG
>JAVWJF010000171.1:0-5724 GCA_036639195.1 Longicatena sp. | reverse complement strand
GGATATCGATCAGAATCTTTATCCAGTCGTATATCACAACTAGCAATTATAGATGCACTCTTTGTTATTTTAATGTTTCACGATGAAAACAGAACGAGTGAATCCTTACACCGTGTACGTGGTGTTATTTATCCAACTAAAAACGAAAACTCATAAAACAAAGGAGATATTATCATCGATAACATCTCCTTTTCATTATTGTATAACGATTGGATGTAAGCTCTGTTGGTAGCCTTTTTGTATAAACTTCTTCAATGCTTCCATTACAGAATATAGAATATTTTCCAATACACCCAAATCCATACTTTGCATAATCAACTGCAATAAATAGTCTTCTTTTCCAGTGTCATAGTCATTATCAAACATCAACAATAACATCGCTACAATTGAATTCTCTTTTAAATACGCTCTATCTTCTTCGTTGATAGTTAATAATTCTTGCATAATTTCTGTATTCTGATAAATCGTCATAAACTCACAGAAATTTTCATCCAACGCAATTTTTCCTTTTTTATAGTATAAGCATTCTCCTTCTTGCCATAGATGAAACCTTGTTGTAAAATCTTTTACTCGCTCACTTAAGGGCAATCTCCAGTCTTCAAAAGGATCCAACTCTCCATTATTATTCAAATCTTTAAATGCATATCCATCCCGTTCTATAATCTTAATACCTAAATTAGGATCATAGCTTAATGTTTTACCACCTTCATTTTCAATACATTCTCTTTGATTTTTGTGAGTCAATTTCCATTGCATGTAGAAACCTCCTTGTGTACCTCTACTCGTAGTATAGCATCTTTCCAAGCTATAATATGTCAAATAATCTTGTGAAATTATGGTATTTGGACAATCCTTTAAAATCTTCATTTTTCCTTCTGTATTTCGACAGAATTTCGTCACAATTCATTTAAAAAGACAGGTCATTTGACCTGCCTCATGAATATTATATTGTTTTCTTCTTTGCTAAATCGATAATAATTGCCGCAGTACCTTCTTGTCCAAACGTGCTAGAATTGATACAGATATCATAGTTCTCTGCTTGTCCCCATCTGCGATCGGTATAGTATTCATAATAATTTGCACGACGTTTATCAATCTTATTGATAGAACCTTCAATATCACGCGTATCTACATCATAAGAATGTATTGCTTTTTCTTTACGATCTTTCATATTCGCATGCACATAAACGTTCAATACATCATCACGATCTCTAAGGATGTAATCCGCACTACGTCCTACAATCACACATGGTCCTTGATCTGCAACCTGTTTTACAACTTGTGATTGAACCATAAACAATCGATCGTTTAATGATAGTTCTGTGATTGTTGATAATGGTCCACCTAGTGAATATCCAAGTGCTCCAAGCAAATGAAATCCTTTGCTTGTTCTAGAATCATTTTCTTCAAATAGCTCCTTATCGATGCCACTTTCTCTAGCCGCAATCTCAATCAATTCTTTGTCATAAAATGGAATGTTAAGTTGTTTCGCAATCATTTGTCCAATTTCACGACCGCCGCTTCCAAATTCTCTACTGATGGTAATAATGGTCTTGTTTTCCATAGAAATGACCTCCTTGTCTTTGTTACTTTTATTATACTCCACGAAACGGGTTTCATCAATGTTTCCCATTAAAAAGAAGAGTTAGGATTCCCTTCTCTTCTGTTCTAAATATACAGCCAAGACTGCAATATCTGCTGGATTCACCCCAGATATACGGGATGCTTGTCCCATCGTCATAGGCATAATCTTTGTAAGCTTTTGTCTTGCCTCTAAAGATAAGTTTACTACTTCGTTATAATTCATATCTTCTGGAAGCCTTACATTGTCCATTTGATGTAAATGTTGTGCATCTCGTTTCGCTTTATTAATATAGCCTTCATACTTGATTTCAATTTCTATTTGTTTTGCCAAATGCTCATCGATATCTCTATCCAAATAAGGTCTTAAAACATCAATTGTTATACTCGGACGTTTTAATAATTCCTGTGCGCTGATACCTTCTTTTAGTTCTTCATAGCCAAGTGTTTTTAAATGTTCATTGATTTGCGACTTTGGAGTAAAACGAATAGAAGATAAATAAGCAATCGTTTCTTCTATATCTTGGCCTTTTTTCTTAAATCCATTATATCGTTCATCACTAATAAGACCAATTTCATGTCCATATTCCATCAATCTTTGATCTGCGTTATCGTGACGTAACAACAAACGATATTCTGCACGTGATGTTAATAAACGATAAGGTTCCAATGTTCCTTTCGTCACAAGATCATCAATTAATACTCCGATATATGCTTCATCTCTATGTAATACCAATGGTTCTTTTCCATCTAACTTCAAACAAGCATTGATACCTGCCATCAATCCCTGCCCTGCAGCTTCTTCATAACCACTTGTTCCATTTATTTGTCCAGCAAAGTAAATAAATTCTCTACTATTTTATTTTCTAAACTTGCTTTGCACTGAAGTGGATCTACCGCATCGTATTCAATCGCATAAGCATATTTTTCAATGATACAATTTTCTAACCCTGGCAAAGAATGTAACATATCTTCTTGTACATCATGGGGCATAGATGTAGAGAACCCTTGCACATAGGTTGTATTCAAGGATTCACTCTCTGGCTCAAGGAAAATTTGATGACGTTCTTTATCCGCAAAGCGTACCAATTTATCTTCGATACTTGGACAATAACGAGGTCCAACTCCCTTTACAAGTCCAGAATACATAGCAGACTTATCTAAACTGCCATGGATGATTTGATGTGTTAATGGAGAAGTGTAAGTTAAATAACACAAGACCTGTTTTTCAAATGGTCGAATTTCTTTTGTCTCAGTAGAAAATGAAATAAAGTCTTCACTTCCTGGTTGGGGTTGCGTCTTACTAAAATCAATAGAGGATGTTAATACTCTTGCGGGTGTTCCCGTTTTTAAACGGAATGTTGAAATCCCTAAATCACGTAAACTTTGTGAAAGTTCATTTGTAGTAGGTTCATCTTCAGGTCCAATGGATGTAGAAGTATGTCCTACCAAAACACTACTGCTCATATAAGTACCAGATGTCAAAATGATGGTTTTACATTCCATCACATTTCCATCTGCTTGTAAAACTCCTGTAACCTTACCATCTTCCGCAAGGATCTTTTGTATACACATTTCGCGCACTTCTAAATTCTCTTGATGCAGAACTTTATCTTGCATATATTTCTTATAGGCTATTTTATCAGATTGTACACGAAGGCATTGTACTCCTGGTCCTTTTGTAGTATTCAACATTTTAAACTGTAGAGCAGTCGCATCTGCAGCCTTTCCCATTTCTCCTCCTAAGGCATCAATCTCACGAACAACGATTCCTTTCGCAGGACCACCTACACTTGGGTTACATGGCATAGAGGCAATCATATCGATATGCATAGAATATAATACAGTTTTCTTTTGTAATCTAGCGCAAGCTAATGCTGCTTCTACACCTGCATGTCCACCACCAATTACTATTACATCTATCATAAAAGTTCTCCTCTCTGCCTACAATAGCACTTTAAAATCATATCAATTCACGTATTTCTTCTACAATTGTTTTGTTTCCTGCAATCATACCTAATGGTGCGTTAAATCCCCACTTCCCATTAATGATAAACATATCTCCACCAGCTTCTTGTAGAATCAAAGATGCTGCCGCATAATCCCATGGTGATAATACTTCTTCATAATAAGCATCCGCTCTACCTGCCGCAACATAGCACAAATCAAGCACCGCACTTCCACCTCTTCTAATATCCCTAGAAGCCATAAATATCTTCTTCATACGCAAAAATGTCTTATCACTATTTTGTTTATAATAAGGCGATGTCCCACATAACACCAATGCCTTTGAAAGCGACTGTTTACTCACATGAATACTCGTATCATTCAAATATGCTCCCATACCCTTTTGTGCATAAAACATTTCTTTCAAATATGGATTATAACATACCCCTAAGATTACTTCATGATCCTTTAATAAGCCAATAGACACCGCACTATGATGAAAATCATATGCGAAGTTTGTTGTCCCATCAATTGGATCTATAATCCATTGATAACCATCTTGTTCTTGATAAACTTCGTCCTCTTCCGCAATGAAAGTTGCTTCTGGAAGAATCTTTTTACACGCTTCTACTATGAAATCTTGTATTTCGATATCTTTGTTTGTCACAATATTTGCGACATCTGTTTTTTCATTTATATGTTCAAATCCTTGCAACATCATGGCACCCGCCTGAAGTGCAATTTCTTTTACTTTTTCTATCATTATAATGCCTCATTTCTTTTCTTATCTAGGATACCATAAAATAGAAGTAAAAAGAATAGTCAAAGTAAATTCTGACTATTCTTCTGTGGTTATAATTTCATCAAAAGCATTAATTTCTGTAATCAAGCGATCTTCGCCAAGTTTAACGCGTCCATTTTTCTTATTTTCAACATTCTGTTCCTCGTTGCAATAGAAAAATATAAATGAATTTGGTTTATAAGATAAATCGTACAATGTACATGTATAGGCACTCTTATATGTTTCTAACATATGGGCTTCCAAAATTGCTTTATTGCATTGCTTCTTTTATCTCTTCTTTTTCCTCTTCTTGATTGATGATAGTATCTCTTATGATTTCTCGTGCTTGTTCTTGTTTTATTTCTTCTTTATCTTTTTGCATCTTTGAAATATACGTGAATACGAAAATAAACAAAAATAAACAAGCCAATAAAATAATACCATTTCTTTTCTCTGCTCGTTGTTTGCGTGCTTTTTCTTTTTCTACGCGTGATTTCTCTGCAGCAATAAACCTTGTAATACTTTTTTCATCTGTATTAGAATAGTTGAAACTCGTTTCAATATAGGAAAAGGCATCATATAAAAAGGATCTCGAAATACTATCAAAACGAGCATAATTTGTTCGTATAAGTGCTGAAATTTTGATATAAAACTGTTCATCACCTATTGCATCAAAGAAGGTTTGATTGAGAATCAGATCTTTCATAACATCCGCTCTACATGAAAACTTTATACGTTCTGCAAAACGTAGATATAAATATTCTTTTAGATTTTGCTCTTCAATGTCCTGTTTAACTTCAATATCTTCTTGCTTGTAAACTTCTTTTACATATTCCTTTTTGGCTTTTGTATTCTGATTTACAGGTATATTTGGATTATCATAGAGTGTTTGACCTTCTTGTTTAGGTTTTTCTCCATGAATGATTTCAATGTCTAAATCAGATATTACATGTTCCTTTTTTAGTTTATTATCTTGATTCTGAAACGACCAAGATAAATCAAAATCATCATAGATAGATTCATCTTCTTGTTTAGGTTGTTCTTCATGTATGATTTCAATATCTAAATCAGGAAAAATATCTTGTTGTGGTAACTCTGTGTCAAAATCACTCCTTGTATCTTGTTCGACAAAAGGAGTCTTCAAATAGATAGTATCTTTTTTATGAAATCCTTCTGCTAAATCACTAGAAAGACTTTCAGGTTTTTTGTAATCTCGTTCAAGAGAATTCATAATGCTTTGATATGCATTTTGTATTTCTATAAATTCTTCTGGGTACTCTTCTGGATGATATTTCGCCAGCATTTTCGCATAAGCTTTTTTTATTGCTCGTTTATTCTCAGTAGGTGCAATCCCTAATAATTCCCATGCATCCTTCATGAAAGGTATCCTCCTGGTTCTTCATCTTCACCCTCCA
>JAVWJF010000170.1:0-5755 GCA_036639195.1 Longicatena sp. | reverse complement strand
AAAACTCTTTCTTCTCTGATCACTATATTGAAGAAAACTACGATTTAAGTAAAGTACTTTTTATTGCGACAGCAAATTACTTGGAAAACATTCCAAATGCATTGCGTGATCGTTTAGAAATTATTGAGTTATCTTCTTATACAGAACTAGAAAAGATTGAAATAGCGAAACGTCATCTTGTAAGTAAACAATTGATTGAGAATGGTTTAAAACCATCACAAATGAAATTGGAAGATGATATGATTACTTATCTTGTACGTTATTATACAAGAGAGAGTGGTGTACGTCAGTTAGAACGTGTAATTGCGACAATTTGTCGTAAGAGTGTTCTAGCAATCTTGAAAGATAAAAAACGTTCCATCAAAGTAACTAAGAAATTAATCAAAGAATGGCTTGGTAATGAAAAAGTGGATTATGGAAAACGTGAAACAAAAGATCAAGTTGGAACAGTTACTGGACTTGCCTATACTTCTTTTGGTGGAGATATTCTACAGATTGAGGTTAATCATTTTGAAGGTAAGGGGAAATTGGTGATCACTGGTCAATTGGGTGATGTGATGAAAGAATCCGCATCTATTGCGTATGATTATGTTCGAGCAAATGCGAATAAATATAAAATTAGCTCTGATATTTTTGAAAAAAGTGATGTTCATATTCACGTACCAGAAGGTGCGGTTCCAAAAGATGGACCAAGTGCGGGTGTAACTCTTACGACTGCCTTGATTTCCTCTTTAAGTAATGTTCCTGTAAAAGCGGATTTAGCAATGACAGGTGAAGTAACATTACGAGGACACGTACTTCCAATTGGTGGTTTAAGAGAAAAATCTATGGCTGCACATCGTTGTGGTATTTCAACCATTGTTATTCCAAAAGCAAATGTGAAAGATTTAGATGATATTCCAGCAGCAGTAAAAGAAAGTGTTAAGTTCATTCCAGTCGATCGTATTTCTCAAGTACTGGATGCGGCTTTGGTGAAATAAATGATAACCTTTCAGAAAGCTGAATTAGTAGTTTCTGCGCCAGAAAAGAAGTTCTGGCCAGAAACTGATTTACCTGAAATCGTTCTAGCAGGACGTTCCAATGTAGGGAAAAGTAGCTTTATCAATGCTATGTGCACACGTAAGAAACTTGCCTATGTAGGAAACACTCCAGGTAAAACACGCTTATTAAACTTCTTTAATTTAGATGATAAATATATGTTTGTGGATGTCCCAGGGTATGGGTATGCCAACATATCAAAAAATCAACTGATTAGATTTGGTCAAATGATGGAGGATTATTTCTCTGGTCGTGTACAGAAAAAAGGATTGGTCATGTTAGTGGATGCTAGACATAAACCAACAGATGATGATAAGACAATGTTAGAATTTGCTCGTTATTATGAAATCCCAATTGCTGTTGTTGCGACAAAGACAGATAAAGTACCATCAACAAAACTAAAACATCAATTAGCAATCATCAAAGATACTTTAAAACTATCTTGCGATGAACCACTCTTTCCTTTCTCAGCAGAGAAAAAAGAAGGAATGGAAGCTGTATGGGATTATTTAATTCCTATCTTTGAATCCTAAACGTATCGAAAGATACGTTTTTTTTGTTCAGCTAATCGATTGTTTCATTTGAATATCTATAAGAAAACGATAGTTTATCTTTTTAAAATATTTTTTCAAAAAAAGCAAAGATTACAAAAATTATGATATGCTAAGAAAAAGGAGGAATGAAAATGGAAGCAAAAGGAAAGAATTATTTAAAAATCACTGGGGTACTTGAACTTGTATTAGGAATCATTTTAGTAGCTTTATTAGTTTATATTACAAGTTTAGATAAGGGGTCATCTATACAAATCTTTGGTTCAAATCCAGATGGATTTACATTTGTACAATTGGCACTTGCTTGGTTACAAGCTGGTCTTTGTATTGTTGCGGGTATTACAGGAATTGTATTAGCAAATAAACCTAAAGCTTATAAAGTATGTATGTTCTTTGGTCTTGTACTTATTTTTGTAGCTATCTCAAATAGTTTTTATTCTGATTTCAACCTTCAGAATGTTATCAAAGAAATATGTGCATATATTATTCCTGTATATTATTATTATGGGGCCGCAAAAAATAAACAATCTTTATAGAAGAATATTTGCGAATAAGAAAACGTCCAATCTTAGGAGAGGACGTTTTTTGTATATTGTTATTTATGTTCCACTGCAAGAATCAATTCTTTTGCATATGGTAAAGATTCAATCCATGCACATACATCATGCCATTCATCTAACTTATGAGCTCTTCTTGCGTAGTAAATGTTCATTAATGTTTCATAGTTTAAAGAACATGTACGAAGTTGATGATAATTGTTTGGCAATAATTGAATCATAGAATACCAAATTGTTTTATCTTTGGTTTCTAAGTATTCCAAACGTAATTCTTCTAGTACTTGAATGGTTGCCTTTAGGGAATCTAATGCTTTTTCATTCATATGGTCATGAGAGAAATCATTGATATCAAATGGCTTACTTGCAATTTTATGCATCGTTGATGTTGAGTTTGCGACTGTAGCCACTTTGTATGTATCATATTCTTTCCACCAATATAAAGGGGCAGTGAAATCTACCGATACAAAAATTTGACGAATAAACTTACGGTGGTCACTTCCTGCTTTTGCTAAACGTTGTGCCAAATCTAAGTCATTTGGTCCCATTACGAAATTCCCTTTATCATCATACGTTGAATCCATGCGATGCCAGCTATTCATTGGGTTACGAGCGCCACGGATTGCGTTTTCAAAATTCATTACACTAGTTCTTTCAATTAAAATCATAGGATTACCTCTTTTCTTGTATCTATTCTATCATATTTTTATTGGAAACTGTAGATATATGCGAACAATTCCATGGCATAATTTCTTCCATATCAACATACATACTGATAGGAGGGTCCTGCATATGAAAACGATGAAGATTGAAAAGAAATTATTATTTGCAGAGAAAATACAAGAAGTGAATCAATTAGAAGTGAAATCAGCCTTAATGTATCAAAAAGAGGAAGATGGAAGTGTTCGTGCAACTGGTCCATTGTTTGTTCGTGGAAGCATGCGTTTGGATGATGGGGATGTACAAACATTTCAAGAAGTATTGGATATGGATGTGTTAGCACCTGCTTATAAACTATCAAGTGAACCGTTTGCTCTACATGTGAAAGATTATTATGCGGATGTTGTGGAAGATGGTATAACACTAGCAGTGAATATGAATATTTTAGGACTAAAAGAAGAGGCGAGTGAAGATTATAAAGAAGTAAGTAAGAGTGTACCTTTGCCAGTTATAGAACCTGTTATAGAGGAACAAGATGAAGAAATGGTAACGCAACCAGAAGAAGTCGGAATGGTTGTGGATGAATTTGAAGATCTCTTTGAAGAGAGTGATACAACATATACATCCTATCGTATGGTAGTCGCAAAACCCGAGGATAGTTATGCAAGTATCGCGAAGCGTTATGATGTAAGTGAAGAGGACTTGCGAAGCGCTAATCGAAACAAAGATGTTGTAGGAAAATCTTTGGTTGTATTGCCTTTTTAAAAGTTCCTGTTGAAACTTGCGCTTCTTTTGTTTATAATGATAAAGTAAAAACTATGAAAAGAAGGAGTACACATATGTAGTTTTCAAAGAGAGCTTTCGTTTGGTGAAAGAAAGTAGGCACATATGTAGAAGGTAGTCTTGGAGTTGATATTCTGAACATAAGTAGGAATATACGCAGATCCGGCGTTAACGGTAATGAGGCATATAACATAATATGTAAAATAAGGTGGTACCACGTAAAGCGTCCTTTGTAGGATGCTTTTTTTGTTTAAGGAGGGATCGTATGCGTTTAGATATGCCAGTAGTAGAAACGAGTCGTCTTCTACTTCGTCCTGTGGAAGAAGGGGATGCTTGTGATTTGTATGAAGTTTATAAATCGCCAGAAGTCACAAAATATCTAAGCTTTCCATGTCACGAAGATGTAGATGTTACATTACAACTAATCAAAACAAGATATCTTCCTTATCAAAGGATGTGTATACCACAAGCATGGGTTATGGTATGGAAGGAACAGGAAAAGGTCATCGGGACTTTACGAGTCCATACGATAGAAGATGATATTGGTGAAATTGGATATGCACTGCATCCTGCGTATTGGCACAAGGGGATTATGAAAGAAGCCTTAAAGGAACTATTAAACGTTGCCTTTGAGCATATAGGGGTACGTCGATTAGAAGCGAAATATGAAGTCGACAATATGGGAAGTGAACATGTCTTAAAGGCGTGTGGGTTTCAAAAAGAAGGAATCCTTCGACAGTATGCGAAATTAAGTGATAAACAGTATCATGATATGGTCTTAGCGGCTATATTAAAAGATGATTTGAAAGGAGAATAACGATGAGAAAAGAATTAAATCAAAAATATGATCACAATCAAGTAGAACAAGAACATTATAAGACATGGTTAGAGAAAGGCTATTTTACAGCAGGGGATACATCAAAAGATCCATTCTGTATTGTAATACCTCCACCAAATGTAACTGGAAAGCTTCATTTAGGACATGCATGGGATACAACGTTACAAGATATTGTAGCTCGTTATAAACGTTTACAAGGGTGTGATACATTATGGCTTCCTGGTATGGATCATGCAGGTATTGCGACACAAGCAAAAGTAGATGAGCGTTTAAAGGGAGAAGGTATTTCACGTTATGATATAGGACGTGAAAAATTCCTAGAACGTGCTTGGGAGTGGAAAGAAGAATATGCTTCTACCATTCGTACACAGTGGGCAAAGATGGGACTTTCTTTAGATTACACTAGAGAGCGTTTTACGTTGGATGATGGGTTATCTAACGCTGTACGTAAAGTGTTTGTGGACTTATATAACGATGGATTGATCTATCAAGGAGAACGTATTATTAACTGGGATCCTCAGGCAAAGACAGCGTTATCCAATATCGAAGTATTGCACAAGGAAATCGAAGGTGCGATGTATTACTTTAAATATAAAATTGTAGAAAATGGAAAAGAATTGGTAATTGCGACAACACGCCCTGAAACGATGTTTGCCGATCAAGCAATCTTTGTACATCCAAATGATGAACGTTACACAGATATCATTGGCATGCATGTTATCAATCCAGCAAATCAAGAAGAACTTCCTATCATGGCAGATGATTATATCGATATGAGTTTTGGTACTGCTGTCATGAAATGTACACCAGCACATGATCCAAATGACTTTGCCTTAGCAAAGAAATATAACTTACCAATGCCAATTTGTATGCATCCAGATGGTACGATGAATGAAATGGCACATAAATATGAAGGAATGGATCGTTTCGCATGTCGTAAAGCATTGGTCGCTGACTTTGAAAAAGATGGTGTAGTAGATCATATTGATACACATATGCATCAAGTAGGGCACTCTGAAAGAACGGGTGTTATTGTAGAACCATATTTATCAAAACAATGGTTTGTTAAGATGAAACCATTGGCACAAGATGTATTAGAACATCAAGAAGATGAAGAACAACGTATCAATTTTTATCCTAAGCGTTTTGAAAAGACATTCCAACAATGGTTAGAGAATATTGAAGATTGGTGTATTTCACGTCAATTATGGTGGGGACATCGTATTCCTGCTTGGTATCATAAAGAGAGCGGTGAAATCTATGTAGGGTTGGATGATCCAAAAGATAAGGATCAATGGATCCAAGATGAAGATGTATTAGATACTTGGTTC
>JAVWJF010000169.1:0-5772 GCA_036639195.1 Longicatena sp. | reverse complement strand
ATAGATATGAATATAGATGAGCACGATAGTTGGTTAAACCAATTCGTTTAAAAAAATAATGATCAATTTTAATTATGATTAAATTATTGTTTTATATATTTTAAGTCAAAAATAAGGTTGAAAATGCAATCAAACACGGATTAAAAGATTGTATGAAAGATGGGGTTATCGAAATCATTGTTTCTGGAGATGAACAACAGGCTAATTTAGTTGTAAGTGATAATGGTAGTGGTATGGATAGTGATGAATTGGAAGAGTTCATATTAAATGATTATCAAAAGGAAAATGAAAATCATCTTGGATTGTACAATGTTGTCAAACGATTACAGATGTATTACCAAGATGCAGTTACAATTAGTATCAATAGCAATAGTGATTGTGGTTTTGAAATCATGATTAATATTAGACTACCGAAGCATTAGGAAGGAGGCTAGGCATTATGTATAAATTGTTAATAGTGGAAGATGAAAAAATAGAGCGTGAGTCATTACAATCTATTATAAAAAACTTTGATTTACCAATCGATGAAGTCTTGACGGCTGAAAATGGTGAAGAAGGACTTCTCCTTTATCATGAGCATCGTCCAGATATCATATTAGCAGATATCAACATGCCAGTCATGGGCGGTTTGGATATGATAAAAAACATCCGAAAAAAAGATAGTAGTGTAATGTGTATTGTCTTAACTTCTTATGACTATTTCTCCTATGCACAAAAAGCGATTCGTTTGAATGTAGAAGACTTCGTTTTGAAACCAGCAGATAAAGAATTATTAAGAAAAAGTTTAACGCAAGCAATAGAAAAACTTACAAAGGATAAAAATACTTTTCATCAAACAAGTTCTCTTGTGAAAAAGATGAATGAAATGAAGGCTATCTTAGAAAGTGAATGTTTCTATGCAATTTTAACGAAACAAGATGAATTTAGATTACTGGAAACTTTCAGAATGGCCAATTATTCTGTTACTTCATGTACTTGTATAGTGTTTGAAGAGGTAGAGAATCAATCCTCTCATATACTTCAATTGCGCAGTGAATTAGAAGATATGGGATATATGTGTGTACAAGGAAACATTCATCAACAACATATCTTATTTATTATGTCAAATCATAAGATGGATACAACTGATGAAACCATATTCTTAGAAATATTAAAGAAGGAATGGCTACAAGTTTATCGTTATTCTATTGGCAGCATTCAAAATGAATTAGCATTATTTTACCAATCTTATGAAGATGCGAAATATAATCTAAACAACGATGAACATCAAGATTCTAAGATGAGCGAAGAAATTACGAATGATGAATTTGTCATTCTAGCAAAAGAGTGGGCAATGCGGCTTATGGAAGAGAATCATGATGACATACAAAGTTTAATACATGAGCTCTGTCAACAATTCTTATATTATGATTATGAAAAAGTAAATTATGTTATGAAATGTATTATTTCAGAGTTAGTGATTGAAATTAAGCAAAAATACCAAATTGAAATTAAAGAAGCAGATGTTCCTTTTGAAGAACTTAAATATGATAACCATCAAAATCTTGCGATTATAGTTAGTCAAACATTGCATAAAATTTTAAATCCATTAAAAAGCATTAAGTATCATAATAATAGTTCTATCATAAAAAAATCAATGGCTTTTATTGAAAAGAATTATGCCAAACAAATCAGTCTAAATACATTAGCAGATGAATTGGGTGTCTCACCCTTCTATATCAGCAAATTATTTGGAAAAGAGTTAGGGCATAATTTCACAGATGTTGTGAATGAGATACGCATTAGAAAAGCTAAGAAGTTAATTCGTAAAGATCTCTCTTTTAAAGAGGTTGCATATCAAGTAGGTTTTGGAAGCCAAAGTTATTTCACAAAAATGTTTAAGAAAATGGTCGGCTTATCACCAACAGAATATAGAAAACTTTTCCCGTAGAAAGCGAGCATGTAAAAAGTGCTCCTTTTTTTTGATTAGCAATAAATTTCTAATATAGACAAAATATTACAAATTCATTATTGCTATGATATCGAAGAAGAAAAAGGGAGTGTATATATGAAAAAAGTCATAAAACTAGCAACAGCCACATGTTTATTGGTCAGTTTCTTTACAATTTCCTCTGTTATGGCACAGGGTGAAAAGATTATTTTAAGAGATGATCAAATTAGCGGTTACAATAATCCAGAGTATCCGCTTAAAAACATTATCGATGGTGACACTACTACATACTGGAAGTCTGTACCACAAAATGGTTATGGAGCTACAGAAGCACAAAAATTAGAGACAAGAATGAACGATCATAATCGCTATATCAACATCAAGTTGGATGGAGTATATGATCTTGATAAGATTACGGTTTACAACAACAAAAATTCCGCGAACAATTATTATATTTATGCTTCTGAAGATGGAACAAATTTTGATAAGATTGTTTCTAAAATCGATGGAAGTGTTGCAACCGAAGGTGGAAAGTCATTTTCTGTTAGCAAGAGAGCATCTTATATCCGTTTGAATATGGCATATAATTCTGCTTCCTATGAAACTAATCTTGCAGAAATTGAACTATTTGGTACTAAGGTATCAGAGGATGTTAAAAAACCTGCAGAGATCAAGGTTTCATCTTGGGAAGGAAGCAGTTATCAAAAAGAATGGGATAAGTTTGAGAGTGATGCTTCTTATGCGAATAGTAAAACTATTCAAGAGATGAAAAATCTTGTAGGCCGTGTCATTGGTCAAGAATGGATTTCTAAATTCCAATTTGAGATTAGAAATGACATGAATGGAAATGATGTATTTGAAATTGAAAATGGAAATGGAGTTATTATCATCCGTGGTAATGATGGAGTTTCTCTTGCGTCTGGTTTTAATTATTATTTGAAGAACTATGCAAGCGTTGACTACAATCCATTATTTGATAGTAATACTGATATGCAAAGTTTGGTAAAAGTAGATAAAAAAATTGTAAAAGAAACAGAATATGATGTTCGTTATGCTTTAAACTTCTGTACTTATTCTTATACAATGGCTTTCTGGGGTTGGGATGAATACCAAGAGTTTTTAGATTGGGCTGCGATGAATGGTGTCAACGTAGTTCTTGATATTGTTGGTCAGGAAGAAGTATTGCGTCAAACATTAAAACAATATAATTTCACAGATGATGAAATTAAAGAATATATTGCAGGACCTGGTTATTTTGCATGGTTCTATATGCAAAACCTTTACAGCTTCGGTGGGCCACTTCCAGATAACTGGTTTGAACAACGTGTTGATTTAGGAAGAAAAATGCATGATCGTATGCAAGCCTTTGGTATCGATCCAGTAATTCAAGGATTCTCTGGACAAGTTCCATTGAGCTTTGATGATAAAAACGACGGTGCAGTGTTAACACCGATTGATCAATGGCCAAGTTATACAAGACCTGCGATTATTAAGACATATTTATCTGACGAAGAAGTTGCTCAAGGCAAAAAAGATTACTTCAAGGATATGGCAAAAGTATTCTATGATGCACAAAAAAATGTATTCGGCGATGTTTCAAATTATTATGCCGCTGATCCATTCCATGAGGGTGGAAACGCAGCAGGATTAGATATTGCTAATATCTTCTCTACTGTACAAACAGAAATGATTAAAAACAACGAAGATGCAATTTGGGTGTTACAACAATGGCAAGGAAACCTAAATGACAACAATTTAAAAGGATTAGTAAAACCGGAACAAGCATTAGCACTAGATTTACATGCGAACAAAAATCCAGAACATGGTGTCATGGAAAAATATAGTGTACCTTGGGTTTGGAATATGCTACATAACTTTGGTGGAAGAATGGGGTTAGATGGAGATTTAGAGACAATCGCAACTGATCCTGCCGAAACCATGGTGAGTGATAGTGCTTCTCAAATGGTGGGAATTGGTATTACACCAGAAGCACTAGAAAATAGCCCAATTATGTATGAATTATTATTTGACATGACTTGGGAAAGAGATCCTATCAATCTAACGAAGTGGGTTGAAAAATATGCCGAACGTCGTGCAGGTGGTACTACTGATAAACTACAAGAAGCATGGGATATTTTAAGAGAAACTGCGTACAATCAAAATGGTAAATTCCAAGGGGCTGCAGAAACAGTCATCAACGCAAGACCTGGAATGAATTTTACAAGCGCTTCTACATGGGGACATTCTACAATATCTTATGAAAAAACAGAATTGGATAAAGCATTACAGCTGTTGATTGATAATTATGATGAATTCAAAAATTCACCAGCTTATCGTTATGATATTGCTGATGTCGCTGAACAAGTATTATGTAATGCTGCAGTAGAGTACCATAAATTAATGGTAGCTGCGTATAATGCAGGAGATAGTACAGAATTTAAACGAGTATCAGATCACTTTATAGAATTGATTTCATTAAGTGATAAAATCTTAGGTTCAACAGATGAATTCATGGCTGGAACTTGGGTGAATGATGCAAGAGATATGCTAGATGGGGCAGATGATTGGACGAAAGATTTATTTGAGTTCAACGCAAGAGCCTTAATCACAACTTGGGGTGGACAACGTAGTGGACAGTTAAAAGACTATTCTAATCGTAAGTGGGCAGGCTTAACTGAAGAATTCTATCAAAAACGATGGGAAATGTGGATAAGCAATCGTCAAGCTGAGTTAGATAATACATCAAAAGATCCTGTTGCAGCAAACGCTGAAAGCAACTGGTTCTTGTGGGAATGGCAATGGGCAAATCGTAAATCTGATGATGGGTTCGCTTTAGCAACAACTCCAAATTATTCAAATTTAAAGGAGTATGCAACAACCGCATTAAAAGAATTCTCAACAACTAGTTTAAAAGATTTCGGATCAAGCTCTGTTGAGGAAGATATTAACATTTCCGAAGGAAAACTATTTACTACAAATCCTGACACAAGTGAAGAGTTAAGAAAAAAACTTACAGATGGAGAAGATGAAAGCGTTGGATGGGAAGTAAATGATGCTAACGAATACGCATTTACATTAGACCTAGAAGGAACTTATGAAGTAAACTCTATAGAAATATATTTGAAAAACTTAGCTGAAAGTTTTAAATATAACTATAAAGTTGAAATACTGAATGCAGCAACTAATGAATGGCAAGTAATCGAAGCAAATTCTGGAGAAGAAACAATGTCCAGAAAAACAATCGTTACATTAAGTAAGGATGCTAATAAGGAAGCAACACAAGTACGAATTACAATGAAGAATAGAGATACAGCAAAACGTACTCTATTAATTACAGAACTTAGAGTCATGGGTAAAGCATTGAATGTACCTACCTATTACAATGTGGCTAAGGGGTTAATCGCGGAGAGTACAAAACCAACAGAAAACTCAAAGATTGAATATATTACAGATGATGATGTTAATACTCTTTGGAAAACAGTCTGGAAAAATGACATCAGTGAAATGTATCCAGCAACAGTTACACTAGATTTAAAAAATATTTATGATGTATCTAGTATAGAATTATACTTAGAAGATACTGTACGTTCATTCAAATTCAAAATTTATACAGTAGATGCTGAAGGAAATGAGAAACTTGTATTAGATAAAACAGGAATCACAGAAACGCTAAATGAAAAGGTATTTAAGGTAAGTGTAAACGAAAAGATTGCTAAAGTAAAAGTGGTTTATGAAGGTACTACAGGGGAAGGACCCTATAAAGGAGCTTCTCCTGCAATGACAGAACTAAAAGTATTATCTTTATCTCCACAAAAAGAAGTGGTTACAAAAGGTAATCAAGC